>NZ_CP088239.1:1800000-2100000 GCF_021054785.1 Tannockella kyphosi
TTAAATCACCCCTACCACATGTTAGTATTATGGTTACAGGTGGTGTCAGCCTTGATAATGCCAAAGAGTGGTTTGATGCAGGAGTTGAAGTGATTGGAATTGGTGGAGAGTTAAATACTTTAGCTAAAAAAGGTGATTTCGAAAAAATCACTGATTATGCTAGAATGTATGCTTCTTTATAAATAAGACTCAAAGGATTGTTTTGCATATGCAAAGCAATCCTTTTTTAGAATAACTATTTATTTTCTCTGATTTTTTTAAAAATTTCATACTGCTTTTCCATTGTCTGTGTTTCGTTCATCTGCAATCCTTTTGCTTCTAAAATACGCTCTATTGCTTGAGCTGGACTTAGTGTATGATAAGCAAAAAACAATTCCCGTAGTTCCTTTGGTTTTACAATCTTATACACCTTTAATGAGGATAGTTCATAAGTATAAGAAAAATATCTATATAAATAACCTGTCCAGAACATTTCATCTTTTGAGTATTTCACTGAACCATAATCAGTAGGAATATATTCTTCTTCTACTAATACATTAATGTCCTTAGCACGTATATTTGTTTCTAAAATACTTCCGTTATCTAATCTTTTCACACTTTTGCTATTCATAAATCTGCGAATAAATATCAAAGAACTACACATTAATTGGTTAACAGATTCCTCAAATGCATTCCCTTGTAATTCACACAAAAGCAAACCATCTCTATCCATTTTCTTCATATTTCCACCTTTATTTCTTATTTAAACATTTCGTCAATATACATTCCTTTTCCTCTATAACTAATTTTTGCCAATTTCACTTTATCTAAACCTAGTTTAGTCTCCGCTCTTCTGATTTTATTATAATATTCCCTTTCACTTTGACACATGTATACTCGCTCTAACATCCTCACCTGTGAAATAGCTTTCTCACTAATAAAAACATACTGTTTTCCTAAATTAGTAGCTGCTAAAGAATGTTGACACTGCTCCACCGTAATTTCTCCTTGAACAAAAGAATCAATTATTTGAAACATTCTATTATCAGCTATAGGAGCTATAATATAGTCACATTCTCTTGCATGTTTAATAATCTCTCTTACTATTTTATGATCCTTATACTCCTCTAAAGCTCCCCTATAATAAGCTATCGCCATCATCCACTCTTGATCCACAATATATTCCTTCGCCTTTAGACCATTCCTATTAAAATCTAAAAAATATACAGAAGAATTATCATATCCAGATACAAATGATACAGCTTGTTCATAGGTTTCCCCTGTATAAAAGCCACTCCCAAAATCATTATTTGATCTTCCAACACAAATACTTAATTCACCATTCACTATATTTTTAGATCCATGAAATAATAATTGATGATTTTTCTCTTTCTTCTCTTGCCAAAACATTTCTTTTAAGCGATTTAATTGGATTCCTTTATTAAAAGCAAACTCATATAATTTCTCCATAAATTGTGCGGAGGGCTTTGTTTTTTGAATCTCACTTCTTGAAATTGTTACCTGTTCTACATTTATCAACTCAGCCAACTCAGCTTGCGTCAACCCTAAAAGTTCTCGTACTGCACGTAAATCTTCTGCAAACTTATATTCCATGTAATCACTCCCTTTTATAACTTATTTATATCACATTACTTAAACAAGTTCAACTTAAACTTCTTTATATCATATTACTTAAATAAGTTTAGATAAAACTTTCTATTTAAATTTCTATTTTCAACTAGCACTTACTTTTTTGGAGATCAATCATTGTTTTATACTCACCTTGTTCTTTTATTACATCATCCTGTTTCCTCATTTGAGAAACTTTTCCTTCTTTTAATAAAACTATTTTATTAGCCTAGCAATACATTCTATATGTTATTACCAATACTGTTTTATCTTTAGTATATCTTATAAAACACCAAAATATCTCCTTCATTATGTTCTGTAATTAATAGACAGAAGACAACAAGTAGAAAAACGGGGCAAATAATGTATCAAACCTGACAATCGAAATGCAAAAGGAATAGTTTGAAGGTTACTTCTCTTTAGAACGAATCGAAATAGCAACAATAACACTAAGTTATACACTTTGTGTCCAATCATAAATAAAAGGACGAGTATCTCGTCCTTTTATTTTAGCAGTTTATTCAACAATAGGTCGTGCTTTACCAATTTGATTAATATATACTTTATACTTATAACTTCCAAGTCGTACTTAAGTTTTGGAGATCAATCATTTTCTTATAATCTCCTTGTTCTTTTATTAAATCATCATGTTTTCCCATTTGAGAAACTTTTCCTTCTTTTAATAAAACTATTTTATTGGCTCTAGCAATAGTACGCATTCTATGCGCTATTACTAATACCGTTTTATCTTTTGTAAGATTAGCTATTGCAAGTTGTACTGCAGTTTCATTTTTAATATCTAATGATGAAGTAGCTTCATCTAATAAGATAATAGGTGCATCTTTTAATAGAGCTCTTGCTATAGAGATTCTTTGTCTTTCTCCACCTGATAAACTAGAACCATTTTCTCCTATTAATGTCTCATATCCATTTGGTAAGGCCATAATAAAATCATGAGCTTTTGCATGTTTTGATGCTTCTATAATTTCTTGGTCACTAGCACCTTTTTTACCAATACGAATATTTTCCATTACAGTATTATCAAATAGTGTTACATCTTGGAATACAATAGAAATACTCTTCAGAAGTGTTTCTGGATCAATAGTAGAAATATCTTCACCACCAATAGTAATGGTTCCTTCTTCAATATCCCAGAATCTAGCAGCTAACTTCATAGCTGTTGTTTTTCCTCCACCAGAAGGACCTATTAAAGCTGTTACTTCTCCTTGTTTAGCAACAAAAGAAGTACCTTTTAATACATTATCTTCTCCATTGTAAGCAAAGCTTACATTGTTAAATACGATATCATATCCATTAGGTTCAAAGATTTCTACTCCTGTTTGTATCTTTGTAGATTCTAATTCTTGCATTCTACGAACACTAATCATTGCATGGAATATAGCAGCAATATTAATTAAAGCTCCTGCTATAGGTTCAAAGATTCTTGTACTAACCATCATAAATACGATAAATGTTAGAACATCTATTTCTCCACTACTTAACAATGAAACACCCATTAACATAGAAGTAGCAACACCTACTTTTAAGATCATTTGAGCACTTACTACTGGTAAAGATACTCCTAATTCTGCAATGACTGAACTTTTTTCAAAGTCTTTTAATTTTTGATTTACTACATCTATATGCATAGCTTGACGATTATTTGCTTTAATATCTCTAATATTTTCAATACATTCCATCATCTTATCATCATAAGATAATTTAATGTCTTTTGATTTTTGAGAAAAATTATTTTGAAATCTTCTTGTAAAAATACATAAAAAGAATGCGATTGGGACAACCCATAAAGTAGCTAATGCCATCTTCCATTGAAAGAATAATAAACCAATACCTGCAATAAAGATAGAAATAACTGCTCCTACCATTTGTGGTATATAATGAGAAAATGCTTGTTCTAATTCTGTAGCATCACCCATAATAACAGTAGTTACATCTCCTAAGTCTTTTTTACCAAAGAATGATAATGGTAATTTACGAATTGTTTCTGCTAAGCTAATTCTTTTTGCTGCACTTTCTTTATATGCAGATAAGTAATTCGCATTATATGAAATATAATAAGTAATAAAGATAAAGATTACTAATACCATTCCATAAACTGCATAGAACATAACATGAAACACTGGTGTTTCATTATTAAGTGTTACTAATAGGGCATCTTGTAAAAAATAATAAACAACTCCCGTTAAACCAAAGATAAGCATATTTACAACAGTTGCCCAAAAGGAAGCTTTTATTAAATCTTTTGCACCTTTTTCACTTAGTGCAAAAGTTTTTCTTAAATAAGGAATCATTATGCTTGTACCTCACTTTCTTTCCATATAAATGCATGATTATACTCTTCCCACATTTCTTTATACTTACTATCTTTATTTGTAAGTTCTTCGTGAGTTCCATTTTCTGCTATTTTACCATCTTCAATTACATATATTGTATTTGCTTCTTGGATTGTTGAAAGACGATGAGCAATAATAATAACTGTTTTATTTTTAGCTAATTCACTCATAGCTAATTGTATTTCATGTTCATTTTCAGGATCCGTAAATGCTGTTGCTTCATCTAATAAGATAATTGGTGCATTTTTTAATATTGCTCTAGCAATAGCAATTCTTTGTGCTTCTCCACCAGATAAATAAATCCCCTTAGTACCTACAATTGTATCAATACCATCAGGTAACTTATCAATAATATCCTGACATCTTGCCATCTTTAATGCTTCCATTACTTCTTCCTTACTTGCTCCTGGTTTTCCTTCACAAACATTTTCATAAACACTCATCTTATATAGTGTTGTATTTTGGAAAACAAAAGAAATAGTAGCCATTAAATCCGCTTCATTCATATCTCGTACATCTACTCCACCAATCTTAACTGCTCCCTCTTGAATATCAAAGAATCTAGCAATCAGTGTTGCTATTGTTGATTTCCCACTACCTGAAGTACCTACTAAAGCTACTGTTTGTCCTTGTTTTACGCTAAAAGATATGTTATCAATTGCTTTATTTATTGCATTTGGATAAGTAAATGATACGTTATCAAATTCTATATCATAAGCGATAGGAGTTTTTGTTTTATCTTTATATTCTAATGGTTTTTCATGTAAAAGAGCATCTACTTTATTAATTGCTTCTTTGGCTACCATAGAGTTTTGACTAGAATACATGATTTTCATAAGCATAACACTACAAATAGGACTAAAGAAAATATAGAACAAGAAATCTAACATAAATTCTTTCGTATTTATATTTCCTTGGAAAATAAAGATAGAACCACCTACTAAAAATAATGCAATAACACCTATCAATGTTTGGAAACCAACCATTGATATACGGAAGTTATCTGTATAATATATCACAAATTCTTCATATTCTTTAATAGAATCATGAAACTTTTTAAATGAAAAGACACTTTGACCAAATGTTTTTACTACTGATATTCCTCTTACATATTCTACAGCTTCATTATTCATTTTACTTAATGATGCTTCATAATTAATCATATCATCTTTTGCAGTACTTCCCATCATAGAACTACACATTGTTAGTAATGATAAAATAATTGGTATCATACATAATAAACCTAATTTCCAATTAAACACAAACAAGAATACAATAACTGCAATAGGTGTTACAAAAGCACCTGTCATATCAGGTAACTGATGTGCTAAATATGTTTCTGTTCTAGTTGCACTATCACTAATAATTCTTTTCATATTACCACTACCATTTTGATTAAAATATCCTAATGGTAACTGCATTAAATGGCTTAATGCTTGAGATTTAATATTTCTTGCAATACGAAACGCTGCTACGTGTGTACACATAAGGCCTGCACAATATAGCAACATACTTAAAAGTGCCATAACAAGCGACATAATAGCATAATTTGTTAAACTATCTGTTACCTCTATGTTTGGATACATCATAAATATTTCTTTTACCCCTAACCATATATATATAATCGGTAATAATGCAATTACTGCACTAACAGCCGAACATATCATCCCAATGATAGTAAAATACTTATAATTCCCTGCAAAGTTAAATAGTCTACTTGTTAAAGAGACTTCTTTTTTTGATTTTGTTGTTTCCATAAGATCCTCCAATCCTAGTTAGCTAAAGCTAACCTTGTTTCAAACTCAATATACTCTCTTTATAATATAAAGTCAATACAAGGGTAATTAGATTGGATTTTAGGAATAATATCTACGATTGCTTATCATTCTGATTGCCTCTTTTTGTTGATAGTAAGAGAGGTGCTGTGATATCTGCATTTTATCCTTGCCCTCACTTACTGCCTACAATAGCTGTGGCAGTAAGTCAATATTTGTTCTTATTGGTTTGGGTTTGATTTCTTGATTTTGCGTTATTTTTATTTGATTCCTCTTTCCTTAAAATGTAAATTATATGTGCATTGTATTGATAATGCACATATATATTGTTATAATGAATATACTAATAATAAAAGGAGTTGATTATATGGCTACAACAAACATTACTATTCGAATGGATGCAGACCTCAAAAAACAAGCTGAAGAACTTTTTTCTGATTTAGGTATGAACTTAACCACTGCATTTACTGTTTTTGCAAAACAAGCTGTAAGAGAACAAAAATTACCTTTTGTCGTTTCAAGAGCATACAATCCTGAAACAATCCAAGCGATTGAAGATGCTAGAAATGGTATTGGATTAAGTCGTGGTTTTTCCTCTGTTGCAGAACTTATGGAGGATTTGAATGCTGACGATTAAATACCAGAATTCATTTAAAAAAGATTTTAAGAACGTTAAAAAACGTGGATATGATATAAGTAAACTTCAAAACTGAATAAGTAAACCTAAGAAACACCGTGGATTTCATATCTACGGTGTTTTGTCGTTCTTGCGTTTCCTTGCTTTGTGTTGGTTGTTGGTTTCATCCACAAGCAATTCATCAAGTGATTATTACTATTTTGATAAATAAGAAATGATATCCATTTTATATTTATTATTAATCGAATATTTTAATCATTATTTACATCAATGTACAGAAAGACATGTGCAGATTGTTACACATATGACTTGCCTAATACATCAAAAAAGAAGCATATCATCGAATGATAATTGCTCCTAATTTAATATACGATGCATTCTTGTATTATCCAAAACAAGAAATGATTGTTATCTTTTAAAATAGTTAGTCATTATTATAATAGTTCTTTTACATAACTTCCTTTTTCCATTGCAATTAATCCTTCAATACCGCCTCTTACCATTGCTTCTACAGATTCATTAGTATAGAAGGCAATATGTGGTGTTAAAACAACATTTGGGAATTGTCTTAAATAAGCCATATCTCGATTAGAAAGTATATCATTTACTAAGCTTTTATGATAAATATATTTTTCTTCTTCAAATACATCTAATCCTAATCCACCTATTTTCTTAGATTCTATTCCTTTTATTAAAGCTTGTAAGTTCATCAATTCTCCTCGTGCAGTATTAATGAGTATTACTCCATCTTTCATTTTAGAAATAGTATCTTCATTTATCATTTGTGCTGTATCCACACTAAGCATTGTATGAATTGTAATAAGATCTGATTGTTTATAAAGCGTATCTAAATCTACATAAGTAGCTATCTTTTCTACTTCAGGATTTTGATAAATATCATATGCTATGATCTTACAACCAAAACCACTTAATGATTCCATTACTGTTCTACCAATCTTTCCTGTACCGATTACTCCGACAGTAAGACTTCTTATTGTTTTTCCTTTTAATCCTGTTAAAGAATAATCATTTACATTTTGACGATATAAACTTTGTTTATATTTTCTAAGTACTAAAAGTATTAACATAATTGTGAAATCAGCAACACTTTCTGGTGGGTATTCTACATTACAAACACGAACACCTATTTTATTTGCATATTTTACATCAATATGATCATAACCTATTGTTCTTGTACTTAAATACTTTATACCATATTCCTTTAACTTATCTAAAACTTCACTATCTATTGATTTCATACCAGCAATACTAATAGCATCATAACCAACACATTTCATTATCGTTTCTTCACTAAAAGCACATGTTACTATATCAACATGTGTTTTAAGTTCTTTTGTAACTTCTTGGAAAATAGCAATTTCTTCTTCTCTAACATCAAACACTAATATCTTCATTCTTATTTCTCCTTGTTATACATTTATCATCTACATTATTCATACCTTTTATCATTATACGCTTTTTACCTGTTTCTACAACTTTATATTAGGAATACTGTATAAATTAAATACTATTATGTTTACTATTTACAATCATCCTATAATGCACTTATATAATTGATTTTCTAACATGATTGCAAAACATTGATAACTCTATAATCTCACGCTACATAACATAAGGGAATAATAGTTATTACTAGTGATGTTTGTGAGCGTGAAATAATGTTTCTATAGTGTTTACTTCTTATGAGTATCCTATACTACAATTCTACTTTCCCAATTTTTCAAATACTAAATCACTTAGATCATTTTCAATTTACCTCTAGCATTAATACGTTTTCTATTGATTAACAGGCTCCTTTATTCTTTCTAATACTCTTAAAATATAGTATACTTTAAATATATATGATGTATGTATTTACAGGAGGGGACTAAATGCAAGATGTTACAAAACAAATACTAGAGTTTACTAGTGAACGAAACTGGGATCAGTTTCATACACCAGAAAATCTAGCAAAGTCTATTTCTATTGAAGCAGCAGAACTACTAGAATGTTATCAATGGAATAGTAATGGAGATATACAAGAAATAAAAGAAGAATTAGCAGATATCATGAACTACAGTTTATTATTATGTTCTAAATTAGGATTAGATCCTAAAGAAATAATATTAGAAAAACTAGAAAAAAATAAAGCAAAATATCCTGTAGAGAAATGCTTTGGTAAAAGTGATAAATACACAAAATTATAAGGAGATAATTTATGTTAGTATATCAAGGAATAAAAACTGATTTTATTAATGATGTAAATCTTAATTTAATAGTTACTAAAATAAAAGATAAATATTTTGAATTCTTTCATCGAAGTGTAGGTAAAGCAGAAATAAATTCATGGAAAAACTCTATGCAATATATGCGTGGTGTATTAGATGATAATGAAATACCTAATAATGCAGGTATTGCTATTGAATTTAATATTCCTACCACATCTAAGAGAATTGATTTTATTATCTCTGGAAGAGATAATAAAAAGAATGATTCTGTTATTATTGTAGAATTAAAACAATGGGAAACCGTTACTGCCGTTAAAGATAAAGATGGTATTGTATCTACCTATACAGGTGGTGCGATAAGAGAAGTTACTCACCCATCTTATCAAGCTATGACATACGCTAATCTAATTAGAGATTTTAATGAAACAGTACATCAAGAAAATATAGGTTTGTATCCTTGTGCTTTTCTTCATAATTATGATTTAAATGATAATGATCCTATCTTAGATAATCAATACAAAGAATATATTGATGAAGCTCCTTTATTTGGTAGTAAAGACTTTAAAAAACTTAGAAAATTTATTAAAAAATATATTGTAGAAGGAGATGATCGTGAACTCCTTTATAAAATAGAAAATGGTAGAATTAAACCTTCTAAAAGATTACAAGATTCACTATCAAAGATGCTAACAGGTAATAAAGAATTTCATATGATAGATGACCAAAAGGTCATCTATGAACAAGCAATTCTTGAAGCAAACAATACTATTAATAACGAAGAAAAGAAAGTTTTAATAGTACAAGGAGGTCCTGGTACTGGTAAGTCTGTTCTAGCAGTAAACCTACTAGTAGAATTCACGAAAAGAAATATGACAAGCTTCTATGTAACAAAGAATAGTGCTCCTAGAGAAGTTTTTAGTAAGAAATTAAAAGGGACTTTTAAACAAAAACATATCGACAATTTATTTCAGGGTTCTGGTGTTTTTGTTAACTCCGAATCAAATGAACTAGACTGTTTAATTGTTGATGAAGCTCATCGCTTAAATGCTAAATCTGGTATGTTTTCTAATTTAGGTGAAAATCAAGTAAAAGAAATTATTAATGCTTCTAGATATTCGATATTCTTTATTGATGAAAATCAAAAAGTAACATTTAAAGATATTGGATCTACTCAAATAATTAAGAATTATGCAAAAGAATTAAACGCTAATGTTAGTGTAGTAGATTTAGCAAGTCAATTTAGATGTAATGGATCTGATGGTTATTTATCTTGGTTAGATAATGTTCTTGAAATAAAAGAAACAGCAAACTATGATTTAGAAGATATTAAATATGATTTTCAAGTAGTAGATAATCCTAAAGATTTACAATTATTAATAAATGAAAAAAACGATATAAATAATCGTTCTAGAATGGTTGCTGGTTATTGTTGGGATTGGATTTCTTCAGGTAAAAATGATAGTAGAGTACATGATATTGTTATTGATGATTTTTCTATAAGTTGGAATTTAGGTAATTCTACTACATGGGCTATTGATGAAAGTTCGATAGAAGAGATTGGATGTATTCATACTAGCCAAGGATTAGAATTTGATTATGTTGGTGTTATTATTGGTGATGACTTACGTTATGAGAATGATAAAATTGTTACTGATTTTACTAAACGTGCGAAAACAGACCAATCTATTAAAGGACTTAAAAAGTTAAAGAAAGAAAATGAGAAAAAAGCCTTAGAAATAGCTGATGAAATTATCAAGAACACTTATCGTACTTTAATGACTAGAGGTATGAAAGGATGTTATTTGTATTGTACTGATAAAGCATTAGCTAATTATTTTAGGGAAAGAATTACAGGCACCTATAATTTGTAGAGACCCTAAAAAATTAGACTTTCGAAGAAGTAGTGTTTTACTACTTCTTTTTAATACTGTCCGAGCAATTCTATATTCAATCAAATTCATCCAAGACAGTTCTTGCTTAATTCCACAATGATTATAATGATAATATATTTTTTTCTATCGCCTGCTTTAGCTCTTCATAACAATAAACATTCGTCTCTTAAATAATCTTGCACATTTTTTTCGATTTATGGATAGGTTACAATAAACTAGACAGTTATTATAAGAACGAGTATTATTAATAATAACTGAAAAGGAGGCTATAGAACGAGAAGAGAAAGACGTATTTTTACAACTGCATTTAAAAAACAAATGGTTGATTTGTATCACGGTGGCAAACCAAGAGCATATATTATCCGTGAATACGATCTAACACCTTCCGCTTTTGCTAAGTGGATTAGGTAATCTGAATCAACTGGTTCATTGAAAGAAAAAGATAATTTATCTATTGAACAAAAAGAACTAGCTGAATTAAGAAAACGTAATAAACAATTAGAAATGGAAAATGATATTTTAAAGCAAGCGGCGCTGATAATGGGACGAAAATAAAAGTTATATTAGCGAACAAACATAAGTGCAGTATTAGCGCCATGTGTAGATTTTTAAACATAGCTAGATCAAGTGTTTATTATCATCCTGTTAAAAGAGATGAAGATATTGAAATTTCAAATAATATTAAAAATATATTTCAACAAAGTAGAAACAACTATGGTGCTAGAAAGATAAAAATAGAGTTATCTAAAATTGATTTAGTTGTGAGTAGACGTCGTATTCGTCGTATTATGAATGAATTAGGGTTAGTATCTAAAACAGTATAAAGTAACTAAAACAACATGTAATAATGACCTTATTGATAATGTTGTCAATCGAGAGTTTGATAGAGAAAAAAGTCTTGACGTAGTAGTGAGTGATTTAACCTATGTAAATGTTTTAGGCAAGTGGAATTATGTATGTCTACTTTATAACAGAGAGATTATAGGATATTCCTGTGAGAAACATAAGACAGCAGATTTAGTGAAAAAAGCATTTACTACAGTTAATAGAGATATCAATGATATTAAAATATTTCAGTCGGACAGGGGCAGTGAATTTAAAAATAAAATCATAGATGAAATATTAACAGTGTTTAATATTGAACGTTCATTAAGTGCTAAGGGATGTCCGTATGATAATGCAGTAGCAGAGGCTACGTACAAAGTATTCAAGACGGAATTTGCTTTCAATCGTGTATTCAATAGTTTTGAAGAACTGGAACTTGAATTGTTCGATTATATTAACTGGTTCAACAATATTAGAATTCATGGATCATTAAATTACATGACACCTGTAGAATATCGCCAAATGTCCTTATAAAAACTGTCCGAAAAAGTATTGACAATCCAACTTGAGTTTTGAAAATCAATCATCTTCTTATAAGCAGACTATTCTATTATAAGTTCATCATTTTTCCCCACTTGATAAACTTGTCCTTGTTTTAACAAAACGATCTTATCGCTCTAGCAATAATACGCATTCTATGTGTTATTACTAATACTGTTTTATCTTTAGTATATCTTGTACAACATCAAAATATCTCCTACATTATGATCTGTAATTAAGAAACAGGAGACAACAAATAGAAATACGGGACAATACCATACATATTATTACTAAAAACGGGGCAATATAAAGAATACAGTATTGAAAAAACGGGGCAAATAATATATTGTATAGTTGGAGGTATAAATATATGTATAGAAAAGATTCCCTTATGATTAAAGATTGGCTTGAAAAATCAAATAAAGCTTTATTAGTAACAGGAGCAAGACAAATAGGTAAAACTTGGTTAATACGTGATGAGATTGAAAAAAGTAGTTATATAAAGTTCGAAGTGAATTTTATTGATCAACCTAATATGGTTGAGTATTTAAATGTCAACATAAGTGCAGAGGAATTTCTAATTAAGTTAAAAATGATTATGCCAGAGAACTGTAAACCAAAAGAAACAGTAATATTTTTTGACGAGGTTCAAAAATGCCCTGAAATAGTCACAAAAATTAAATTCCTTGTGGATGAAGGTAGTTATAAATATATACTGAGTGGCTCATTATTAGGAGTTGATCTGAAAGGAATAGCATCAGCTCCTGTTGGATACTTATCTATTCTAAGGATGTATCCTATGGATTTTGAAGAATTTATGCTAGCAAATAATATATCAAACATGACAATCGAGATGTTAAAAGAAAAGTTTGAAACAAAAAGCCCTGTAGATGACTTCATTCACCAAAAACTTTTATCCCTATTTTTTATATACCTTATTGTTGGTGGAATGCCGGAGGCTGTAAAAACTTATATTGATACAAAAGATATTAGGGATGTTGATAAAGTACAACATGATATCGTCTTACTTTACAAAGAAGATTTTACACAATATGAACTGGAGGATAAAAAACTTAGGTTGAAATCTATATATGATATTATTCCAGCGGAGCTAAACAAGCAGAATAAGAAATTCGTTTTCACTATGTTAGACAAAGAACTTAAGTTTAACAGATATGAAAATAGCTTTTTATGGTTAAAAGATGCAGGTGTGGCTTTGCCAGTTTATAATGTTGATGTACCAATTATTCCACTTTTAGCAAGCAAGAAGAGTAACGTGTTCAGACTCTTTTCCAGTGATATAGGATTATTGACTAGTCAATATCCATCACAAACAAAGATTGAGTTAATTAATAATAATGGAGAAGTAAATAATGGTGCACATTTTGAAAATATTGTAGCGCAGCAATTAGTTGCAAATGGATTTGATCCATATTTTTGTAAAAAGAAAAATATAGGAGAACTAGACTTTGTAATAGAAATGGAAGGTAATATTGTTCCAATTGAAGTCAAATCTGGGAACGACTATAAATCACATAAGGCTTTGAGTGATTTTTTGAATGTACCCGAGTATCATATTGATAGGGCATATGTTTTTTGCAAAGGAAATGTAGATGTTAAAGAAAAAGTAACATATCTTCCAATTTACATGTGTTATCTTCTAAAAGAAAAGAAACTTCCCATGATGAAAGTAGAATTAGATCTTAATGGTTTGTAGAATAGCTAATATAAATCGAGTAGAGAGCTTTATCAAGTTTAGAGCTTTGTTCTTTCTAAAATGAATAGAAATAGCAACTATAGCACTAAGTTATACACTTTGTGTTAGATCATAAATAAAAGGACGAGGTATCATATCAGATTTCGTCCTTTTAAATTTTATTTTCTTTTTGAAATTTTTGAATAGAATGTTTATCAATATATGGCATTCCACTATTATTTCAATCTTTAAATATAAGCTGTTAAATTTAATTATCCCATCAATTTTTATAAGAAATTAACGTCGCTAACAAACCTTCAAAATCAGTATTTCCATCAGATTGAATCAAACCCGTATCCGCTTTAGAAAATAGATTCGACAGTATCATTGTAGATATCTTTTCATCAATCTTTCCGACATTTAGTAAAGATAAATAAAAATAGGTTAACACATATTTTTGCTTGTATTCTTCGCTAAGATGTTTTGAAGAAATTATCATTTTTATAAAAACTCTAAGAACATAGATAATTAAACATACCATCGAGAGCAAAATGACACTACTGTAAACAGGCATATCTTTACTAAATAATGTTATTGAAAAAACAGTTTCATTTATTGTTATCTCCGGTGTTAAAATAAGACCTAGCAACATCATCAATAAAACCGACAAGGCTAACGTTGCAACACTCCAGTGAATTGTACTTTTTTCGTACTCTTTCGATTTTTCATCAAGAAAGTTAGCCGGCTCTTCCAACTTTAATTTCCTTTGTTTTAAAAAATAGAAGATGAAATAATTACTACGAATTATACATTCACAGAAATTACACTTTCTTTTATCAAACCTATCAGTTGCCTAATTACATTCTTTTTTTTATATGCTATTAAAGAATTTGAAATTCTTACTAAATATTGCACTGTTACAATTGATGATGTAGAAGATAAAGTAGACTATGGAACTGTAGTCACATTAGATACACTAACTAAAGATGGTTACACATTTGATGGATAGATCAAGATGGTGAAGTATATACAAGTGAAGTAACAGTAACTTCTGACTTAGTTCTTTCTTCTACATGGACTAAGGATGTAGATAGCACTGATGGTGACACAGATACTGATGATGTAGTAGATACTGGAGATACTAATAATGTATTACTATTCACATCATTAAGTATTGATGCTCTTGCATTAATCTTAATAGATATGAAAAAAAGAAGTAGAGTTTAATAATACTAATTAAAATAAGTGCTAAAAGTAGAGTCTATTGACTCTACTTTTTAAATAGATAATTTGTTCAATTAAAGCAGCATCCTACCCTTTAACTTACTTATTTCTCTTGAATGTCTTTCTAGTATTAGTTTAATACTCTCTAATGCTTTATTATACAACGTATCCATACTATACAAGTTCATTTTCCTTCTTCTATTATTATTTTGGCTTTAAAAGATACTGACGTACAGCAATTTCATCAGCATGATTCTTATGAACACCTGTAATTTCTCCTTTATCCTCCACTCCAGAAAACAATCGTCCTCCCTCAGCATTAGTCATCAAAAGAATAGCTTCAATAAACTCATTATCTTTTAGTTGTTTAACATCCCTTTGATATTTGATTTTTAATAACTACTTGCTAGGTATAATTCACATAAAAACACCCACTAAACGCACTCTAACGCGCGCGTGTGTTTATTTCAATAATTTTAACGCGCGCGTGTGAAAGTGCGCAATGTAAACATTACTTTTATAATTACCTATCTCAATTCTTTATAAACATCTTTCTATCTCTTTTCTATCACTATTCTCTTTCTATCACTGATAGAATACAATTTTTCATTCTTTTTTAAAACAAAAAACTCTCCTAAGAAAGTTTCCTGTCTTCTTAACATAGCAAGAAATCTACTATATTTTGATGAATAATACCATTTCTACTCATATCAAATTCATCATAAGATATTACATACTTTGGATGATTATCTGATATACTTTCTAATACCGAAAACTCATGTTCAACCACTTCTTCACTTGCAAGCAAATATGCTACTTGAATATAGATTTTTTCACTTTGTTTTCTAGCAATAAAATCAATTTCTTTCGTTCCATTTTTACCAACCGTAATAGTATATCCTCTACGTAGTAATTCTACATACACAATATTTTCAAACATAAGATTAATATCTTTCCTATTTCCACCAAATACCGCTTCTCTTAATCCCTGATCAACAAGATAATACTTCTCATTGACCGATAGAATCTTTTTACCTTGTATATCTTCTCTTTTCACCCTATAAAATAAATAAGCAGATTCACATGCTCTAATATAATTTAAAACTGTTTCTGGAGAAACAACTCTCCCTTCATTTTTAAAATATTTTGAAATGTTCGTTGCAGAAAAGGTAGTTCCTATGTTTGTTGTAACATATGCGATAATGCGCTCCAGTAAATCTACATCACGAATATTATTTCGTTTTACTACATCTTTTAACACTAGTGCACTATATAAATCTTTAAGATACATCTTACTTGGTTCTACATCAAATTGTAAATTACTAAGATACGGCATACCTCCCATAGTTAAGTATTGTTTAAAAATATCATTAGGACTACTATTAGGAAATAGTTTATTGTAACTCATTGCAAACTCTTCTAAGGAAAAAGGATAAATAACAAATTCAACATAACGCCCTGATAAATAACTTGCAAGTTCACTAGATAGTAACTTTGCATTTGATCCAGTAATATAAATATCACAATCAAATTCCACCCTAAAAGAATTAATTGCTTTTTCCCAATCCTTTACTTCCTGTATTTCATCAAAGAATAAATATACTTTATCATTATTATCCAAAATGAATTCACTTACTTTATCATGCAATGCGCTTGCTGATAAAATATCAGCATGCCTCATATCTTCAAAGTTAAACTCTATAAACTGTTGTTTATTTACGCCCTGTCTTAATAATTCTTCTTGTATAAGTTTTAACATAACTGACTTCCCACTTCTACGTACACCTGTTAATACTTTTACCAAATCTTTATTTATAAATGGCCTGATTTTTTTTAAATACTGTTCACGTTCAATCATTAGAATCACCTCACTAATATTATAGTATACCACTTATATGTTTTATTCAATCAAATATGATAGTTTTAACAGTTATAACCGTGATAATTGGTATATTTATATATTTTATCAGTTATAACTGCTAAAATATATTTATTTCGTTATGCTTTTAGAATTTCAACAATAACATTCCTGTCCCTTAAAGTCGTGACAATAAATCAAGTAATCTTATTTGTAATATTCTTTAGCTTCTTCTATAACTTTATTTATAAATAAAAAAACTCTCCTAAGAGAGTTCAAGTTCATGCATAAATCTAACAGTTTGAAGTATTATAACTATCTTTTTGTTATAAATATTCGTTATAAAACAAGAGTTTTTATAGTGTTTGCATCTTACGAGCATCTTAATCAAATGCACTCAAACAAAGTTTACATCGTATTATGTTCATATTTTTAATAAGCACCCTTAGAATAAGTCACTTCATAGCTATGCGTATAAATTTCGAATACAATACCAAATGGATCTTCAACATAACACATTTTATATGGTTTTTCATTTGGATAGTATTCCTTGATAGGCATACGTTGTTTACCACCATGAGATACAATTTTTTCAATCATACCCTCAATATCTGGATCCTGCACAGAAAAATGGAAAAGACCTGTATTTTTGAATTCAAATGGTTGCGTTTTTTTATCGTTATCCACAAACTCAAATAGTTCTATTCCAATGGCGTTTGAAGTGACCATGTGAGCAATTTTGAAATCTCCATGCCCTTTACCGAATACTTCCTCGCACATAATTCCGATTGCAGAAGTATTTTCCTCTTTGATAACTGATGGTTCCATTACAACATACCAACCCATTACCTCGCTATAAAACTTAACCGCCCGTTCTAAATTAGACACAGACAAACCTATGTGTGAAAATGCTCTTGGATAATTCATTTTCGTACCTCCTTTCGAGATACTTTAATAATATAGTAATATAAAGATTAAGAGAATAACGTACTTTTTTGTACCTATGTATTATCAATCATTATTTCATTTTCACTAGCATATTCTTTTGAAAAATCACAAAATCCCTCCACAAGAGGAATAAGTCCTTTGTAGCGCGGTGAGAGTGAATATACTACATTAAGTGGTTTCTCACATACCACAGTCCTTACTAATATATTGCTTAACTCAAGCTCCTTTAATTGTGTGACAAGCATTTTATGTGTTATATCAGGGATACCTCTTTGCAGTAAAGAAAAACGATTATCTCCATTTAAGATATGCCACAAAATCCTCATTTTCCATTTCCCACCTAGCAAATCCATTGATAACAGCAATGCACAAGTGTATTGTTTTTTTATCTTCATCTTACATTCCTTATTATATAAATTTTAATTGTTCTTACTTTTTTATTAACATATTTTATTGTAAAACAAATACCAACTACAATCAATGTATACAAACCATATATTTGAGTATTAGTATATCCTATATAAATCAGTATTGTTATAGTAGTGAATAGACTTATACATACAATATCCTACAAATGCACCATTACAAATATTTTGCATACCGTTCTTGTTTCATAACAAATCAGGCTTCATCTAATATAAACACCCTATATATGCAAATTTTATCATACTAGACTTACGCATTCAATGATGGATAACAAATTAAAAACTCTCCTAAGAGAGTTCAAGTTCATGCATAAATCTAACAGTTTGAAGTATTATAACTATCTTTTTGTTATAAATATTCGTTATAAAACAAGCATTTTTATAGCATTTGCATATTATGAACAACATAACAACATCGTACTAATTACAATAATGGTTATTCAATATTCATTGATTGTTTTATTTTAAACGCACGGATAAACGCACGCGTGCGTTTATCGCATTACTAACATATCTAAACATACATCACTCTTTTTGGTTTGTCAGATCACTAATAAATATTAGAAAAATACTGTTTATAACTGATCTGCTAGCATGTATTTTGTGTTTTTTCCATTTCCTACTTTTACAATAATACCTAGTTTAAGCATTTCACCAATAATACTGTTAGCTCTGGTTACTTTAACATCTAACAATTCTTCTATTGATAGACGTGTGATATATTTGTTATTTTTTAAATATTCAACTACTAAATTATGTGTTTTTGATAAACCTATTGTGTCATTATTCATATTTGGAAGAGTAACTCTAAATGCACCATCTGCATTTTCAAATACTGGTTTATTGATGCATTTATTGTAAGAACTCATTATTTTACCAACACCAATACCATAGGATTCAATTAATTGCATTCTATAAAATAATGCTGCTAATTTTTCATTTCTTGCTTGTGATGCACCTAAAAGAATAGCTTCTATCGACATCCCAGAAACAAGGCCTCCTAAAGAAACAATCTCAATTTTATTGGAATACACATTAATAAAAGTATCTCCACTATAACTATAATCTCGATGTACGATTGCATTTAATAATGCTTCTCTTAATGATAATTCCGGATAATCTTTTTGATCAATTCTTAATAAGCCATCAAATGATGCACTTGTTCTATTATATAACTCAAGTGTAGCATATGCATCATTTAATTGTTTAAAAATAGAACCTTTAAATTCTTTTCTATCTATAAAAACACTTTTATCATTGCCTTGAAATACAGCAAGTTTAATAGAATGAATACATTCATCTGATGTTAGTAAAGCAAGATTTGTATACATTTCATCATTATTGATAAAACCTAAATTATGCATTTGAACCTGACCAAACTCTAGGTTCCTTTTTTTCATTTCTTCATTCATTGTATTGAAATGTAAATTTTGTTCAATAGAACGACTATTCTCAAAAGAATCTCCATCTGTTAATTTTATCATCTGGCGAATTGCATCTTGTGATGCAGGAGCAGAAGATGTCCCTTGTCTAACGTAGACACCTGATGATTTCATTCCCTTATCTTTAAGATAATAAGGTTTTCTTGTTCCCTCTTCAACAGTTACTTTGATGATATCTTTATTTTCTTCTACTAGTGATTCCACACGTATAAACATCATAGCATCAGGTAAGATATTATCACGAAGAAGATTCGTTATCGCTAACATAACTTCATCAACATCATTTATTCCAACCACTTCACCACTATCAGCAATTCCTTCATATATTGTTCCACCATCACAGTTAATAAATGCAATGACTTCTTTCTTCAAATCTTGTGTATATTTTTCTTTTAACTCTACTTTATAACCCTCTTTAAACATCTTTCTATCTCCTTTCTATCACTATTCTCTTTCTATCACTGATAGTATCATGTTTTGTGATAGAATACAACTTTTTATATAAAATTATCCCCTTTTCATTCTTTTTTAAAACAAAAAACTCTCCTAAGAGAGTTTAAGTTTATGCATAAATCCAACTGTTTGGAGTATTATAATTATCTTTTTGTTAATGACTAAAGTACATAAAATAAGAGTTTTTATAGTGTTTGCATCTTATAAGTATCCTAACTATAGTCATACAACAATAGTGCTTTTTTACTAGCACATACTGATATAACACGTAATCTTGAGTATATCACCCAAAAATGAAGACTAAAAATAGTTAATCCATTTAGCTATAATACTTCTGTGATTTACTCTTAGGTTTTTCCGGTAATGTCATTTTAAGATTTCCACTTTCTATCAATGGTAAAACAATTGTATTCATTGCATAATACTGTGTTTTGCCTAAATACTTAGCTAACTCAGATCTTGTTCTCGGTGTTTTACAAAATTCAATAAGTTCTTCAACCTCGTTTACCTCTGTTTTTCCACTATTAGATATTTTGAGTTTAGACATGACACTATTCTTTAGAATCACAGTAAATGTTCCTCGTCTATTAACAAATTCAGGAGGACAAAGACTCATTTTTTCCATTTCATAGTGAATAGTCGGAATACCAGAATATCTATTTTCTGCTGCTTTTTGTACCTCCAGTATATGGGTCAATGTTTGGTTTCTTGTATCTGCATGAGCCTTTCCTAAACCATCAACAGTAATTCTACCGTAAAGACCTCCTTCATTTGTAATTTCAAGTCGATCACTATACATTACAATTCTTATAGGTGCCCCTTCTGTATGAATACTATAATCTCTATGCATTAGAGCATTTAATATAGCTTCCCTGACTGCTTTAATCGGGTATTCTGGTTTATCATGTCGTTTTCCTTCATCATCAATAATTGTTTTTTCTCTCATGTTTCTTTTTACAAAAGCAACAGCTTCTTCTAACATTTCAGCGATAGTACCCTCTATTCTCTTATTAGAAATAAATCGCTCTCCTTCATCTCCTGTCTGACCCATGATAGTTCCAGGAACAACTACTGCAGTGATGCAGAGTTGTGGATAAGTAGCTTGTGGATATTTTGAAAAACACATTATCCCTGAAAAGGTTGGATTTCCACCCTTTATCACTCCCATTAAATGAAGGATTTCATCGTTTGAAAGCCTTGAAACATTAGGTTTATTTTCTTTTATATTTAGAATATACTTTTCAAGTAATATATCATCTAGTATAGAAAAATCAGTAGAATCAGCAATTCTAATATCATCCTTAATTCTTCTATGATATGCATCATAGCTGTAAATTTCATAATCACTCATAGGTTCATCTGCTTCTGCCACACGAATATATGAACCTTTAACCTTACCTGCACCTTTATAGTAAACAGGTCTATCTGCAATGTCTACTCCAGGAATTTCAGCTGAAACAACCATCTTATTTTCAATCATTGCAACTGTAAATAGTGGCCTAACTGCAATTTCCATTTGTTTGCATTGTTCAGCAACTTTATGTTGTAAATCTTGAGGATCGTAGACACCAACTATTTCAAAATCCTTTTTCTCATCTAATCCAAATAGGATAGTACCTCCACCATCTTGGTTTGAGAAACTTGAAAGTGTATCATATAATTTTGTGAGTGTTCTCTTTTGAACTGCTTTCACTTCAATATACTGCGTTTCACAATTATATTTTTGAATAGTTTTTACCAAACTAACTAAATCATCTATTTGCATAATACAACCCTCCTAAGTATATTTACTTATAATATGCTATTTTAAACAAAATTATTCAATAAAATAAACAAAATTATCTATATAAATTTTGTTTATTTATAATTTTAATCTAATTTTACTTATTATTTTGTTTATTTCTGATATTTTTAAAGTATTTTTCTTTATTTTTTCTTTACATAATTTTCTATCACAATTTTCTTTCTACCATTACAGAATACATCTTCCGCTATATATAATTCTTCTTTTATCCCTATTTGTTCATTTTAAAACAAAAAAAGAACTCTCCTAAGAAAGTTCAAGTTTATGCATAAATCCAACTGTTTGGAGTATTATAATTATCTTTTTGTTAATATATATCCTTTATGAAATAATGTTTTTATAGATCCTTGCATCTTATAAGCATCTTAATCAAATGCACTCAGACAAGTTAAATACTAGTTTACTACGTATTATGCTCATACTCCTCAGCACCTATGATTTTTTGCGAGTTAGAATTATACCAACAATCGACCCAATTAATGCAATTGGTGCAATTCTTACAAATAACCATTCAATGCCGTGTAAAATTGTTCCTGCAACAGCTAAATCAGGCTTACTATAATTCCATCCCAAATAAGAACTATCTAAGAAATATAAAATCACAAAAATTGCTACAATAATTGCACACACCGAAATAAATATCCAGTGAACTAGTTTTCTGCTTCTTACACTTTTTTGTGACAACTGTAAGTTAATAACCTCTAATTTTTCTGAAATTACTTTGAGATCACCTTCTCTTTCTTCTGCTATAGTTTCACCAAACATTGTGCTTACTGGAATTTCAAGAACTTCTGACATAGTTACTAACGTTTCAGAATCTGGAACTGATAATCCTTTTTCCCATTTTGAAATAGTTTGTCGTACGACATTCAACTTAATAGCAAGTTCTTCTTGTGAAAGTCCTTTTGATTTTCTAATAGTTTTAATATTTTCACTTAGCATAACAAATACCTCCTTTGTTTGTACTTTGATTTTAGCAGATATTTGCCCGTTGCCACAAGCAACGCATATTAACATTCACCATAATAGGCATAAAGGGTATATAAATAATCTTTAGTTAATTATAACATTCTTTTCGTTTATGACAAACTCACTTAGTACCTATCGTCTTTTCTAATTCTAACAAGTTATATTCTTTATGAAGTTCTCTTCTTAATTCTTCTTCACTAGGTAAGTATAGTTTATATCTAGATGCATATACGTTACTATTTTTAGGTAACGTATATTTTACTAAGCTTTCACTTTTATCCACGCATAACACAATACCAATAGGTGGATTATCTTCTTTACTACTTACTTTTTCTTCATAGTAGTTTACATACATTTGCATTTGTCCTAAGTCTTGGTGCGTTAAGTCCCCTATTTTTAAATCAATAATAACAAAACACTTTAATAAATAATTATAGAATAATAAGTCAATATAAAAATGTCTCCCATCAAAGGTAATTCTTTTTTGTCTTGCTATAAAAGAGAAACCTCTTCCTAATTCTAATAAGAATTTTTGTAAATGAGAAATTAAAGCACTTTCTAATTCTTTTTCACTAAAAGATGCCTGATCAGGAAGTCCTAGAAACTCTAATACATAAGGATCTTTAATAATATCACTTGGTGATTTTAATAATTCATCTTCATCTGACAAGTTATCTTTCATAGTTTTCCCATCTTTACTAGATAATAACCTTTCATAATAAAAGGAGTGAATTTGTCTTTCTAGTTGCCTAGTACTCCAGTTAGAATTTACACATTCTTCTTCATAAAAATTTCTAGCTTTTTCATTTTCCACTCTCATTAACAAACGATAATGAGTCCAACTCAATTCGCCACGCAGTGCGTGGCTTTTTGAAAAAGTTAAATAAAATTGTCTCATATCTTTGAGGCTAGAAACCTTAAACCCTGTTCCAAACTCTGCAGACAACTCTTTTGATATAGTTTTAATTAAATCACTCCCATACTCTGCTTTTTCCTTTCCGCCTTGTTTTTCTACTATCGTTCTACCAATTTCATAATATGCTTGTACCATAGTATTATTAGTTACTTGATATACTTTATCTCTAGCTTGATAGACAATATTTCTTATATCATTTACTATTTCTTTTTCTAATTCCATTACTAGTTTCCTCTTTTCTTTTGTTCTTTTCATCATATTATTTAATTACTTTCTCATTAAGTTATACGTATTTTACTAAACAATTACTTTTAAATAATAAAAAGCCTTTCTTCTAACTTCATAATATTGTGAAGTAGTTAATAGACTTTTTACTGAAATTCTTATTTAATTGTTTGAAAAATGAGTAAATCTATGTATTTATATAAAAACCCCTTTTTTATAGTTTATTTAGTTCCTGAATTTTGTACGATAAGGACCAAAAATAGCTTAAAATTGTGTTTGTTTTAGTACAAAAAGATAACTTTTCGTTCAAAAGGAAAATTATGTTGATTATATCTATGCAATTTGTTTCGGCCTATTATTATACAACTTCTACCAATCTCACCTTAGCATCAGGATCATCGTTGTAAGGTATTACTGCCTTGACGTGTTCTTCTACTTCCCTATTCTTATTGTACTACTACTGCTAAATAAGTTATCATCGTCACATCTCATAGTTTTTATTTAAGTATCTTTTTTGTTTTCATCATAATTCCTCCTAAATAGCGATATGTTTGTTCTCTGTTTTTAGAACTTACTAGTTAGAAAGTATCAAAAAAGACTAGAAATTAATCTAGTCTAATCCACAGGGTATGCTAATATTTTTTATATTCTCAATGATTAACTAATTGAATAATTCCTGCTATAACATTTAAACTAGCAGCTATTAAAAATAATGATTTCATATATATATTTTTCCCTGTAATTTTATCGTTAAAGAACATAAATATAATAAGTACCGATAGACATAAAGGATTTAATCCAGGAATCATATTTCCAGTTATTACATAAATCACAGAAAGAGCTATTACTATTACACTAAAAACAATAGTACTAATGTCCAAAATTTTATCTTTTTTCATTGTTTCACACCTCACAAAATATAAAAAGCAAATCTTATCATACTAGACTTACTCATTCAATGATGGATAACAAATAAAAAAGAACTCTCCTAAGAAAGTTCAAGTTTATGCATAAATCCAACTGTTTGGAGTATTATAATTATCTTTTTGTTAATAACTAAAGTATATAAAATAAAAGTTTTTATAGAGTTTGCATCTTACGTGCAACATAACCACAGACATACAATGACGCCATGTATAATAGTGATTTTGTTGTTCTTAAAATAGTTATCTCCCCTATTTTAATTCATATCTCGATGAGTTTCCTTTTCTAATCAACTCTAGTTTCCCACTTTTTACAAGGTTTTTCAATATTCGGTACGCTTGATCTTTAGTTACTCCTAGTAATTCTACTACATTATTACGAGTAACATATTTTTGCTGTTTAGCAAGTTTCAGTACTAATTCATCATATTTTAAACGATCAATACCTGTCTGCCTTACATAACCCACAACATTATCTTGAGCTTTATACACTTTTACACTTAGCATGTAAACCCTTGATTTACCAGTTCCATTCGCTTCCACAAGTCCACTCTCTATTAATTTTTCAATATTTGATTTTGTTCTAGATTCACTAATATGCATAGTATCAGACAATTCTTGTATTGAAACTCTTTTTTGACTTTGTAATGTTGACAAAATCAATAAAGAATTGATTGGGAGCATTCTTCCAATTCTATTCTCTTCATTAGACAACATCTTAGCAAATGCCAGGTCTGGATCAGCTCTTTGTACAAATAACTTTACATAGCTACTTGTCGACTCTGAATAATCAGGAAATGGACGTCCATAAACGATAGACCCTTCATATATACGATCTATCCCTCGACCAGTTCGTTCTGCTAACCCTATTCTTTTCATTGCATCTGCCAAAGCATGATTTCGACCGTGTGGTTCAACTGTTAATAAATTATGTAAGTTAACCCCTTCAATAAATCCTCCTGGACTACTTATTGTTAATCCCTCATCTTCTATTGCTAATCGCACCCTTTGTAATATTGAGTAATCTCTATGACAAAATGCGTTTACTAAACCTTCCCTAAATGCTGATTCTGAAAACTCTGGAATTGGTATCCTAAATAATCCCGATTCCATTTCACGCTCTGGATTCCATGCCTTTAAGTAGTTTTCAAATATTTCAAACGTTGCTAGTAAAGGTTTTGAAAACTGTTCATTTACCCTAACTTGTGTTCCTTCAAGAACTTGAAAACTTGATTTTGCAGTAGGCATCAACTCTTCCAGCCTATCTTCTTTTCCTATCAATAACATGCCTGTTACTGTTGGATATGTTACACCATTTTCTTCTTTAGTTATTCTTAAAGCTTTATCTAAGTCTTCGTCTGTCAATTCAAGAAGCAATTTGTCCCCTTTTCGCATCTTAATAATGTTTCTAAGTCGCACTCTCTCATTTGGATTTAAATCATTCACTGAGGCATCTGTAATTATTTGTGCTGAAAAATCCAACAAGCTAAGCTGAGATAAACGTGTATTTATCTCATGTGGATACATTGGTATATTTTCAGGCGAACCATCCAACTTTAGTCTTCTTCGAAGAATTTTCCCTTCGCTAGAAGCTACAATCGTTCTACTCATAGGTATATCAATCCTTAAAACTTGTTTTCCTTCTTCGATAATTATTTCCGCTTTAGAAGATACAGACGGAACAGTTTTATTAGCAATTAATGCTACTACACCAATTTCATCAGCATGTTTTTTATGCACACCTGTAATTACTCCGTCATCCTCAACACCCAAAAATAATTGTCCCCCCTCGGTATTCGCCATTCCAAGAACAGCTTCAATAAGCTCATTATCTTTTAGTTCTTTAACATCACTTTTAAATTCAATTTTTAATGTTTCTTTGCTGGGTATAATTCTCATAAAAACACCTCCTAAACGCATTATATCGCGCGCGCGCTTTAATTTCAATAGTTTTATCGCGCGCGCGCGAAAGAACGCGTAACATCTTCATTTTTTACTTTATATTTATCAATATAATTTAGCACTCCTAAGATGTTATTCATTCTATTTATCCCCTTTTATTTTTTCTTTAAAACAAAAAAAGAACTCTCCTAAGAGAGTTCAAGTTTATGCATAAATCCAACTGTTCGAAAAAATAATAATTATCTTTTTGAGAACTGTGGTGCACGTCTTGCTGCTTTAAGTCCGTATTTTTTACGTTCTTTAGCACGAGCATCACGAGTAAGGAATCCAGCTGCTTTTAATGTTGGTCTATAATCATCTCCAGCTTGTAATAAAGCTCTTGAGATACCATGACGGATTGCACCAGCTTGACCTGTGTATCCTCCACCATATACATTAACACTAACATCAAATTTTTCACCTGTGTTAGTTAATTCTAAAGGTTGATTTACGATCATTAATAAAACATCTGATGATAAATAATCTTTAGCAGTTTTACCGTTAATAACGATATTACCAGTACCTGGAGTTAAGATTACTCTAGCTACTGATGATTTTCTACGTCCAGTACCTCTGTATTGTACATTTGCCATTGTCATCTTTCCCCTTACCCTTTAAATTTCATTTCTTCTGGTTGTTGTGCTGCATGAGGATGAGTACTTCCTGCATATACATGAAGTTTCATTCCTTGTTTTCTTCCTAATGTGTTATGAGGTAACATACCTTTAACAGCTGCTTCCACAAATCCTGTAGGATCTTTTTCTTGGAAAGTTCTAGCAGTTTTAACTTTTAAACCACCTAACCATCCAGAGTGACGGTAATATTTTACACTATCTAATTTTTTACCAGTCATTACTACTTTTTCAGCATTAATGATAATCACGTTATCTCCTGTATCTACATGTGGTGTAAATGTAGGTTTATGTTTACCTCTTAATACTACGGCAACTTCTGAAGCTAAACGACCTAAAGTTAAGTCAGTAGCATCAATTACGTACCATTTTCTTTCAATTGTGGCTTCATTAGCCATTGTTGTTTGTCTCATCTTCTCTTCTCCTATATCCTTACCGGGGACTTTAGAGTTCTTATGAACATTTCCATTATAGAGATTTATATGCTTTATGTCAATTGTTTTCTATCTATTTTGTATAAAAACCATGTTATTTTTATTCTACTACTTCTCTACCTTCTATTAGCTTTAATCCCGTCATTTCTTCTATCTTAAATTCATAAAAATGGTTATAAAAACATGCTCCCATCGCTATTTTCTCACCATCCTTCAAATAATAATAACCTATCTTATCTCCATAATCATAATCATCAAAATCATAAGAGATAACATACTCACTACCATCTATCCCTATAAAAGAATAATAGCCTGCATCTCCTTCTACAGGATAACCTTCTCTTACTAGTATTTCATACAAAGAACTAAAGCTTATTCCATAACCATACGTACTCCCTACTATATCATCATAACAAACAATGAATTCTTCTTCATAATCATCTTCGTCTTCTTGTTCTCCATAATAGATATATACACGATGATAATAACCATCTAGAGCAGTAGCTATTTCTTCTTGAGTAAATGTTTCTATTACTTCATAACGATAATCTAATGCACATTGAATAAACTCTGCTAACATTTCTTCATAACTAGTTTCATAGCTAGTCATTCCAGATATGTTACCAGAAGTATCGTCATAGGTTTCTATTGTGTTTGCTAGTAGGTGATCATAAGTTAAATAGTAGCCAATAGATAATCCTTCATATCCTAATTGTTCAAAGGTTGATTGAAGTATTTGAATGTCATTGTAACATGCTAGTAACTCTTCTTTGTTTGTATAAGACCCTTGTATATTAGCAGAAAATAAGCCCTCTTCATCTATAGAAGATACTACCTCTAATCTCTCTAACACCGGAAGGTCATCATAAATAAAATCAATAACTGCCGCGTTATAATCATTCCACAAACTATTTGAAACCCACTCATTGCCCCAATAAAAATCATCAATTACATGAAACACTAAGCCAGTATCATCTACTGTTACTGTCCATACGCTATCTTCATATCCATCTTCCTCTATTCGAATATAACTTGTAGAAGATACTGTTATATCAGTTAGATTTAATTTCTCTTCTACTGCATTTTTAATATCCTTCTTATCATAATCTTCTGTACAACCTGTCAGAAGGATTAATAATACAAATAGCATCCCTTTTTTCATGATATTTCTCCCTTGTAACATCTCTCTATACAAGGATTATACATCTTTCTACAGAAAAATACCGCTCTATTTTTAAGAAAATAAAAGAGGCTGTAACGCATTAATAAAATAAGATTTGTTTACATTATGGAAAAAGGCGCAGAATTCAAGATGAATTCTAACGCCTTTTTTGGTATAATAATTGTATGGAAAACTCGACTTTAACATACAATACTACACCAATTTCCATAACCTATAATAGCACATTCCAAATGAAATTACCATTAGACATTTACACGGTTTTACCTAATGATGATTACTTAACATCTTTCGTAGAAATTATGAAAGGACTTGATGTTGCCAAGTATTTGAGCCAACCTTTCCCTCATGTAGGGAATAAGGGATACGACCCTAAAATGATGTTGAATGTTGTCCTGTTTGGATTCATGGAGAAGGTACCTAGTCTAAGAGAACTAGAAAAATTATGTCGTACAGATATTCGTTATATTTATTTAGCTGATGGTTCTACACCTAGTCATCAGTCTTTTAAGCGTTTCATGGATAAGTATTTAAAAGTACAAGTGAGAGATATTTTTTATGATATTAATGAACGATTAAAAGCACTTGACAACATAGATACTTCAGCGCTTTATATCGATGGTACAAAGATAGAAGCGAACGCAAAAAAGAACAGCTTTGTATGGAAGAAAGCAACAATAGGATATCAAGCAAAATTGTTTGATAAGGTATCAAAAATACTACCTGATATAAACAAATTAGTTTCTACTAGTTATTCTATTCAACCTCGTTATTCATCTCTATTGCTTGGCGAGATAGCTGATAGACTAATGAAGGAAGCAACTGCTCAAGGAATAACGTTTGTTTATGGAAAAGGAACAAGAAAAAGCTTATTACAACGAGTTTTTGATGATGTTCTAAGTTACTATCTATCTGCTAGTAAGTATGAAGAACAGTTAAAAATATGTGGGGATAGAAATAGTTACTCTAAAACAGATCATGACGCAACTATGATGAATATGAAGTATGACTATTATAATCAAACTGGAGTCTTTAAACCAGGCTACAATATACAAATAGGAGTCAGTGACGAATACATCATGCATCTAGATATTTATAGTAATCCAACCGACACAAAAACATTTATCCCATTTATGGAACGCTATAAAGAATATTATGGAGAATTACCAACATATCCTGTTGGAGATGCAGGATATGGAAGTTATGATAATTATATGTACTGTATAAAAAATGGAATGAATTTATCTATGAAGTATAATTATTATGCGATAAAGAATAGTACAAAGTTTAAAAAGAAAATATATCATATACTAAATTTCAAGAAAGATGAAAAAGGAAAATATGTATGTCCTCAAGGACATACATTCAATATAGATGAAGGGGAAGTATACAATGAAAAAGGAGTATATACCCAAGTACATAGTCGATATAGTTGTGGGAAATGCCATAATTGTCCAGTAAAAAATAAGTGTACAAAATCAACAGGAGAAAGAGTCCTCAACATAAATGTAACTCTTAATCAAATGCAAGAAGAAGTGGATGAAATATTATCTACTGAATTAGGGAAACAATTAAAATCAAATAGATCAAGTCAAGCAGAAGGAACATTTGGTTTAATAAAACAAGACCTTGGATATCAAAGAATACGAAGAAGAAAAACAGAAAATGTGAAATTAGAACTCATGTTACTGTCAATAGGATATAATTTGCGAAAATATCATCATAAAAAACACAGGAACGCTACGCACTAATTTAGATAAATAAGAAAATGAAAGAACGAAAAACGTGTTCTACTTTTTATTATGTCCCAAAATGTGAATAACTTCTTATTTTTTTCTGATTAACATAAATTCCTAAAAATAAGGGTAGCAAACTAAAAAAAGGCTAACGCCAAAGATTTAAAAATCTTTATGCGTTACAGCCTCTATCTATTATTTAAAATTCTTTAAAAAACGTTCTACTCCACCCATATCTACATATTGTTTAGCAAGATTCAAGATGTTGTCATCTTCAAAATCTCCCCCTATAAATAAAGCCGTATCCATAATATCTTTTGTTAAACCTATCAAAACATCTTCTCCTAAATCTTGTGTTATTACTTGTTTTACTATTTCTTTACATCTTTGTACATCTTCTTCTGTTTTTTCGATTTGTGTTATACCTTCCATGTTATTCTCCTTTTGTTAGTTGTTCAAATACAAAACTCGCTATTTTAAGTCCTGCACTACTTGGTACAAAACTAATACTACCTGGTGTTCTATCTTGTGTTTGAATTGGTAATTCTTTTGAATATAAAACATTTGTTTTATATATCCCTCTGTTTTTTAGTTCTTTACGCATTACTTTTGCTAGTGGACAAACACTTGTTTTATCAATTGTTGTAATTTCAAATAAACTAGGATTTAGTTTATTTCCTGTTCCCATGGAACTAATAATAGGAATATTTCTTTGATTACAAGCTTCTATTAAAGCTATTTTAGCTTTAATCGTATCAATAGCATCTACTACATAGTCACAACCTTCTAGAATATATTCTTTATCTTCTCCTGGTAAATAAAACATATCGAAACATTCAATATGAATATTTGGATTAATATCAAGGCATCTAGCTTTGGCTATTTCTACTTTCTTTTTTGCAACAGTAGAATGCAAAGCATATAATTGGCGATTTATGTTTGTTATATCCACCACATCATGATCCACTAATACTAGATTTCCTATACCAGCACGACATAATGCTTCTACTACATAACTACCTACACCACCTAATCCTAATATTGCTACTTTCTTTTGTTGCATTTGTTGGATTGGTTCTTCTCCAATAATTTTAATTGTTCTTGAAAACTGTTCCATATCACTCCTACTTTCTAGTACATTCTAACAAATATACGCTATGAAAAAAAGTATACGTTTCTTTTTTTATCATTCACATTCAAAAAAATGAATAATTTCCTCAATACTAACTGGTTTCATATCATTTGCATCTACCCCAACATCATATCTTTTGAATCCTTTTTCTTTATTGTTTACGTTATATTGTTTTTCATTGTGTTGGTGCCCATGTAGATGATATGCCCCTCTATAATATCCATCCCACTCTTCTATAGGATAGTGAAACAATACAAAGTATCTATTTCGATATTCTAATATCTTATAGTTGGTAACTTCTTCTAACAATGACTTATCAAACTCGTTTTGTTTATAAAACTTGTCATGATTTCCTAGTATTAAATGAATACGCCCATTCAACTCTAATAAGATATCTGTTGTTTTTTCAGCTCCTTTGAATGACAAATCTCCCAAAACATAAACATCATCTTCAACTCCAACAACTTTATTCCAGTTTTTAATAAGTTTTTTATTCATATCTTCCATATCACTAAATTTTCTATCTTTCATCTTAATTATATTTTTATGATGAAAATGTAAATCAGCTATAAAATAAATCATTTTACCACCTCCTATATCTAAATATATATTATCACTATGAATTGACTATAGAAAGAAAAAAAGATAACTATTACCTAAGTAATTGTTATCTAAATTTATTTATTTATTCATAATCAACTGTATAACCACGCATATCTAGCTCTAGTTTTTGGACTTGCCAATCATTGATTAACTCCCCTAAACTATCTTTTATACGTACTACACCCATTGTATCATCTTCACGAATAACAGCCATTAATGTTGGTCCAGCACCAGATAAATAACATCCTAAAATATCTTTATCCGCTTCTAGAATCCCCATAATTTCATCATATCCTTTAATTAGATTACCACGATAAGGTTGATGTAAACGATCTTTAAATCCAAACTTCAACCCTTCATCATAACCATTAATTAAAGAAGCTACTAATAAAGCTAAATAAGAGACATTTGCGATTGCATCTTTTCTAGGTAATACATCTGGTAAAACAGCTCTAGACTCCGCTGTAGATAGTGTAAATGGTGGTATTAATGCTACAAAACGATAGTTATGTTGCATTGGTATATTTAAAGTCACTACTTTATCTTGGTCCATAACTGATACTGTCATACCCCCAAAAATAGCAGGTGCTACATTATCTGGATGTCCTTCTATAGAAGTAGCTAAATCAACAATAGCTTGACGATCATTTGCATTATCTTTTAAGGCATAAGCCCCAACAATACCAGCAACAATACAAGTAGAACTACTACCTAATCCTCTTGTATAAGGAACATCCCCACTACATTCAATCGTTACTCCTTTAAAATCTAACCCACAATGTTTTGCAGCATCTTTAAAAGATTGATAAGTCATATTTTCTTCATTACAAAATTGTTGTGGACATCCTTTTATCTCTAAACCATCATTAGTAAGTTCAAAGCTAAATGTATTGTATAAAGTTAAGGCTAATCCAGCAACATCAAATCCAGGTCCTAGGTTGGCACTAGTAGCAGGAACTCTTACTTTTACTTTCATTATTTTTCTCCTATTTTTTTCTATTTCACTACGAATATAATCTAATATTTCTGTTTTATCAATAGATTGAGTATGTAATACTTCTCTATCTTTTAAGTTTACTAATGGTTTAGGAACAGATACTTTTGTATGTTCATATAATGCATCAATCGCATCTTCTACTTCTTTCATTTCTCCTGTTAAAGCATAATATACTGATTCAGGGAATTTATAAGGAGATGCAGTTGCTAATACTACTGTTTTTGTTTTATCTTTTGATGTTTCTTGGTATTTTTTATAAACACCATAACCAATAGCAGTATGTGTATCTAATAAATAATTTGTATCTTCATAACATGTTTTCACTGTTTCTAATACTTCTTGTTCACTAAGCATTCCTGCTACAAAGTTTTCTTTAATCGTAGCTAACGTACTATCATCTACTTTATATATCCCAGTTTCTTTTAACTCTTCCATATAAGCATTTACTTTTTCACCATCTTTATTTGTCATAAACCAAACAAATCTTTCTAAATTACTAGATACTAAAATATCCATAGCTGGAGCATTTGTTTTATAGAAATCTCTATTTGCATCATAACTACCACTACTAAAGAAGTCTGTTAAAATATTATTTTTATTAGAAGCAATAATATATTTCTTTACTGGTAATCCCATCATTTTTGCAAAATAACCAGCTAATGCATTTCCAAAGTTCCCACTAGGAATACAAAAATTAATTTCTTGTCCTAATTCTATTTCTTTATTTTGTACTAATTGACAATAACTATAGAAATAATACACAATTTGTGGTACTAAACGTCCTACATTAATTGAGTTTGCTGATGATAAGAAAACTTTATGTAAATCACTAGTTTGTTTTAATTCTTCATTACCAAAAGCTACCTTAACTGCACTTTGAGCATCATCAAAATTCCCTTGAATTCCTACTACATCCACATTATTTCCTGTTTGAGTAATCATTTGTAACTGTTGAATTCTAGAAACACCATCTAATGGATAAAATACTTTTAAAGAAGTTCCTGGAACATCTTTAAATCCTTCTAATGCTGCTTTTCCAGTATCTCCAGAAGTAGCTGCTAAAATCATAACTTCTCTTTCTTCTTTTAATTCTTTTAATGACAAAGTCATTAAATAAGGTAACAAAGATAAAGCCATATCTTTAAAAGCTGCTGTTTGACCATGGAATAACTCTGCAATATAAGTATCTCCTGCTTTTTCTACCGGTACTACTATATCAGGAAATAAATCTTTTCCATATGCTTGCAAACAAGCATCCTTAATTAATTCTTTTCCGGCCTCTGGTACAAAGCTAGCAATAATCTCTGTTGCTAGTTCATGATAAGGTTTATTTAATAATGTAGTAATATCAAAAGTTGGTAATTCAAATTCAGGTACTAATAATCCTCCATCATTCCCAATTCCTTGTACGATTGCTTGATAAAAATCAATTGGTTGTTGTTTATTTCTTGTACTTACATATGTTTTTTCCATTCGTTTTATTCTCCCAGTCTTAATTTTAATAAATTGTATACAATTTATTATTCAATGTCAATTCATTCGTAAGTTTTTATGACTCTTTTTTATTATTTTATTTTCTTTTTCTGCTTTGATTGACAAGACTTTAGGAACATGGTAGAGTCTATTTGCGATGAGCTATAATTTTGCCTATTTCTGATTCAAATAGGACGTTATAGCTCTATTTTTTTGGAGGAAAATTTATGAAACAAAACAATATGGCGACTCAGCCAGTATTTCCATTATTATTAAAAATGTCATTACCACCGATGTTATCAATGTTAATTCAATCACTCTATAATATAGTAGATAGTATGTATGTTGCTTATTTAGGAGAAGATGCCCTTACTGCTATTTCTTTAGCTTATCCTTTACAAAACCTTTCTTTAGCTTTAGCAGTTGGTTTAGGGATTGGTGTCAATGCCTTAATTGCTCGTAATTTAGGAGCAAATGATCATGAACGTGTTAATGTTATTGCAAGTAATGGTTTGGTGATGACTTTATGTCATAGTTTATTATTTGTTGTAATTGGTTTGTTTGTTACTGCACCATTCTTTCAGTTATTTACCGATAGTGCTAGTGTCTATCAAGGAGCGATTGTTTATGGACGTATTGTATTAATATGTGCTATTGGTCAACATATGCATTTGTTTGTTGAAAAGATGTTTCAAGCAACCGGTAATATGATTATACCAATGCTTTTACAATTAGTAGGAGCTTGTATTAATCTTATTTTAGATCCTATTTTAATTTTTGGTTATTTTGGAATGCCTGCATTAGGTATTATGGGAGCTGCTATTGCAACCGTAACGGGTCAAATTTGTACTGCTTTATTAGCTATTTATTTATTACATAAAAAACAAAAGAATATTCATTTTAATCGTACTTATATTAAGATAGAAAATATAAAACTAATTTATTCAATTACTATTCCTTCTTCTATTATGCTTGCCTTACCTTCTTTATTAATATCTATATTAAATGCATTACTAGCAACTTTTAGTCAAACAGCAGTAGCATTCTTTGGTATTTATTACAAATTACAAACATTTATTTATATGCCTTCTTCTGGTATCATCCAAGGGATGAGACCATTAGTAGCCTATAATTATGGTGCTAAAGAATATGAACGTGTCCATAAAATTATTCATACAGCAGTGGCATGTATTGGTTCTGTGTTATGTTTAGGAACATGTTTATTCTTATTTTTCCCAACATTTATATTGTCCATGTTTAACGCAAATCAAGCAATGTATGATATAGGGATAAATGGGCTGAGAATCCTTTCTATTGGATTTATTTGTTCTACTTTAGGATTTGGTTTGTCTGGGGTGTTTGAAGCACTGGGGAAAGGGATTTATTCTATGATCGTATCTTTTTGTAGACAATTCTTTATTACGATTGTGATTGCTTTTGTAGGAAGTTATTTCTTTGGGGTAACTGCTATTTGGGTTGCATTTATTGTGGCAGAGATATGTGGAAGTATCGTTGCTTTTGCATTTTATAAACATTTACATTTAAAGTAAAAGAGAAGACTTTTGTCTTCTTTTTTTGTGTTTAATAGAAATTTTACGTGTGAAAACTTTAATTATTCGAATATCTGCATATATATTGACTATTGTATACAATAATGCTATGATGTCATAAATTAGAAAACCAACACATCGAGTTGGTGTTTTTTTAAAGGAGTCGGGATATGAAAATTGGGGTAATTGGACTTGGGACAGTCGGTTTTGGAGTAGTTGATATTTTATCAAAAGAGAAGGATCGCTTAGCTAAAGCAATCCAAGAAGAAGTAGTATTAAAATATGCTTGTGGTTTAGAAGAAATAGAGTTACCAGAAGGAATTCTTTATACAAAGGATTATAAGGAAGTAGTAAATGATCCTGAAGTAGATGTAGTAGTTGAATTAATTGGAGGTACTACTATTGCAAAAAGTATTATCTTAGAGTCTATTTATAATAAAAAACATGTTGTAACAGCTAATAAAGCTTTATTAGCTCATGATGGAAAAGAAATATTTAAAGCAGCCAAAGAAAATAATGTCCATATATTTTATGAAGCATCTGTTGGTGGAGGAATACCTGTTTTAGTAAGTCAAAAGGAAAGCTTTATCGCTAATAATACATTAGAGATAGCAGGTATCTTAAATGGGACAACTAACTTTATCTTATCTTTAATGGAAAAAGATAACTTATCTTTTGAAGAAGCTTTACAAATAGCAAGTGATTTAGGTTACGTAGAAGCAAATCCAGCATTGGATTTAGATGGAGTGGATGCTGCTCATAAAATAGCAATCCTAGCAATGAACGGCTTTGAAACATATGCTCCTTTTGATGATATTCAACCATCTGGTATCCGTAATGTTACCAAGTTAGATATGGATATTGCATTCAAACTAGGTTATCGTATTAAACTAATTGCTCAAGCTAAATTAGTTCCTGGTGGCATTGGAATTGATGTTGGGGCAACACTTGTAAGTTTAGAGTCTTTAGTAGCAAATGTAATGGGCTCTTATAACGTAGTTGAAATAAATGGTGACTATGTTAATGATATTGTCTACTATGGTCGTGGTGCTGGAAGACACGTCACTGCTAGTGCTGTTGTTAGTGATATTATGAAAACAGTACAAGAAAGACGTTGGAATCATGATTATAAAGAAGGTACTAAGGTGTTCCCTATTACCTTATCAAAATACTATATTCGTTCTTCTAGTGTTCTACCAATTGAATTCTTAGAATATTATAGTGAAAAAGATAATCATGTTTATATTGTAGATGAAATAGAATTATCAAAATTAAAACAAAAATTAGAAGGGTTTGAATATGTATTATTCAAAGTAAGAGGATAAACAATGAAAAAATTAAATGTTGCTATCGTTGGTGCTACTGGTGCTGTCGGTGAAGAAATGTTACGTTGTATTTATGAATTCAACTTTCCTTTTGAAAGTTTAAAACTATTAGCTTCATCTAGAAGCAAAGGAAAAGAAGTTGTTTTTAAAGAAGATACTTATATTGTCGAAGAACTAACAGAAACAAGCTTTGAAGGTGTTGATGTTGCTTTCTTTGCAGCTGGAGGAAGTATTTCAGCTAAGTTTGTCCCTTTTGCCATTGAAGCTGGATGTGTTTGTATTGATAATACAAGTCATTTTAGAATGGATCCTGAAGTACCTTTAGTAGTACCTGAAGTAAATGCTTATGCATTAAAAGATCATAAAGGAGTTATTGCAAATCCAAATTGTACTACTATTCAAATGGTTAGTGCTTTAACACAATTAAATGATTATTTTGATATTGAACGTATTATTGTTTCTACCTACCAAGCTGTATCAGGTGCTGGTGTTGCTGGTATGGAAGAGTTATATCGTCAATCAAGAGAAGTATTGGATGGACAAGAGCCTGTTGCTAAAACATTACCTTGTGGTAGTGATAAGAAACATTTCCCAATCGCATTTAACTGTATTCCTCAAGTAGATATGTTTGATTTAGATTGTGGCTATTCGAAAGAAGAATTAAAAATGGTCAATGAAACAAAGAAAATATTTAATAAAGATATAAAAGTAAATGCTACTTGTGTGCGTGTACCAGTACTTAGAGGACATAGTGAGAGTGTTTATATTGAAACAAAGAAACCAATTGATATGGATAAAGTAATGGAATTATTAGGTAATTCTCATGGAGTTGATTTGTATGATGATTTAACAAATCAAATCTATCCAATGGCTAACTTATTTATTGGAGATGAATTAGTTCATGTTGGGCGTGTTCGTAAAGATTTACATAATGATCATGGTTTGAATTTATGGGTAGTAGCAGATCAATTAATGAAGGGTGCTGCTTATAATTCAGTAGATATTGGATTAAAGATGATTGAAATGGATTTATTATAGGATATCTTCGATATCCTTTTCTTTTACTAAAAAACACAAAAAGCAATCTGCTCTTTGTGTTTTTATTATTTTATTGGTAAACAAATAGTAATAGTAGTTCCTTTATTTAATGCACTATCAATTTCAATAAGTCCATTATAATATTGAACAATATGTTTTACAATTGATAATCCTAAACCTGTACCTCCAGTAGCCTTATCTCTACCTTTATCAACACGATAGAATCTTTCAAATATACGTTGATGATCTGCTAATGGAATACCAATACCAGTATCTGCTACCTTTATCTTTACATAACCGCCTTCTTCAAAACAACTTACAGTTACTTGTCCAGATTCTACATTATATTTAACTGCATTAAAGATTAAGTTATTAAATAATTGATGAATATGTTGATGGGAACAAATATATTCTATTTCTTCACAATGATTTTTAATCATAATATGACGTTTATCTGCTTCTACTTGTAAACTAGCAATTACTTCTTGAGCTACTAAATGAAGTTGTATTGTTGTTCTTTCTTCAATAAAGTCTTTGTTTTCTAAACGAGAAATAGTAAGAATATCATTAATTAAACCTTCCATATTAGATACTTCATTTTGAATCTTATCTAATGCGGTTTGACGCATTTTTTCTTGATCAATAATACCTGTTTGTAATAATTCACTATATCCTCTAATAGATGTCATTGGAGTTTTTAATTCATGAGATACATTTGTAAAGAATTCTTGACGCATCTTTAATTGATTTCTAGCCATTGTTTCATCCACAAATAAAACAGTTATTCCATATTCTACTTTATTAATATAACAAGCAAAAATAGCATTATCTTTTTTAATATCGACTACTTGTTTTTCAATAGTAACCTTTTTGAAAGCTTCTAATATCTTTGGTTCAAAAATATAATCCAATGCTGATCTAGATATTTTCATATGTTTAGAGAATATCTTTTGTGCTTGTTTATTTACTAATAGAATAGTAAAGTTATCATCCAAAAGAATAAATCCTTCATTCATATTATCTAATATTCCAGTAATCTTCATCTTTTCTAAACGCAACTTATGAACACCATCTTTAATCATCTTAGATTGACGAACAATTGCATCTGTAACCGTATTATATTCTTCAAAAGGATATTGCCTAAAACTTACTCCTTCAAAAACATTCATATTCTCTACACGTTCACTAATTTCAGTTACTGGTAAAGACAATCTTTTTGCTAATGATCTAGCTAAGATAATAGCTAATAATAGTGCCATACATAAACTAGTAAGTGATGGTATTAATAAAAGATCTAAGTTATCAAAGATACCACTATATTCAATAGATAAACGACATACATATTCTCCATTAAAATAGGCAACATACATTAAATTAGTTTCTAATGTTTCTGAATAACGAATACTCATTCCTTCTCCAGATTCTATTGCTTCTATTACTTCATCACGATCACTATGATTTTCTAAATCTTGTTCATCTGTATCTGCTACTACATTACCTTCTATATCAATAACCGTAATTCTAGTATTTTCACCATAAGTAAGAGGATTCATAGCATCAATTTGTGCTTGTAAATCTTCTTCAAAATCCAATTCATATTCCACTAACTTAATAGCAAATAACATGTCTCTTTGAGACATGTCTTGCCATAATGATGAAACCATTAGATTTAATATCAATGTACAACTCAATAAACAAACAACAACTAAACTTACAAAATATTTTAATATTGCTTTATTCATTCTTTTGACTCTATAAAACGATATCCGACACTACGTAATGTCTTAATGTACTTTGTACCATCATCATCTAACTTTCCTCGAAGGGCACGAATGTGCACATCTAAAGCTCTAGATTCACCAACAAAATCATATCCCCAAATTTCATTTAATAATTCTTCTCGTTCTACTACTCGTTGGCTATTTTCTAATAAATAAAGTAATAACTGATATTCTTTGTTTGTAAGTTCTATTATGTTATCTTGTTGTTTTACTGTACGTGTATCTTTATCAATTGATAAAGATTGTGTTTTTAAGGCATTTGATTTTTTTACTTTACGACGAAGTAAAGAACGAACACGAGCAGATAATTCTAATACACCAAATGGTTTTGTTAAATAATCATCCGCACCTTTATCTAATCCATTTACTTTATCTATTTCACGATCTTTTGCACTTAAGATCAAGATTGGTAATTCTTTGTTTGATTCACGAATTTTTTTAATAGCCGTAATTCCATCCATTTCTGGTAGCATTACATCAAAGATTGCTAGTTCTGGAGCTTGATTCGCTATTTGTTCAAGAGCATCCATTGCATTATCAAAAAGCGTAACATGATAACCATTACTGCTTAATGCAAGATCAATTATCTCTCTTATATTCTCGTCATCCTCTATTACAAATATACGTTCATTCATCTCCAATTCTCCTCTTCTATAATAATCTTTTGTTATTTAAATTACCAGTTTCATTAAATTCAACCCATTCACAAATATTAACAGCATGATCTCCAATTCTTTCTAAATATTTAGCAATCATTAAAAAATCAATACAAACATCTGCTTTTTCTGGTGTTTCTTTTAATATTTCATTTAATTCTAATTTTACTTCTTTAAAATAAGCATCTAATTGATCATCTACTTTTTTAGTAGCTTTGGCTAATTCTAAATCACCTTTGGTAAAAGCTTCAATAGAATCTTTTACCATTCTTTTTGCTACACTAGCCATTGATGGAATATGTTCTACCATTTTAAATGTATATTCACCATCTAAACTAATAATTAATTCTGCAATATCTGCACTTTGATCTCCAATTCTTTCTAAGTCAGTAACTACTTTTAAAGCAGAAGATACATTACGTAAATCAGTTGCTAATGGTGTTTGACTTAATAATAAAGATAAGCATCTAGCTTCAATTGATCTTTCACAGTCATTGATGATTTTATCATGGTCAATAATTTCTTTTGCTAATTCTTTGTCTTGTGTTTTAAAAGCAGTAATGCAATCTTCAATTGCTGTTACTACTAAATGACACATTTTATTTAAGTCTACTGTTAATTTATTTAAATCTCGTTCAAATTTTGTACGAATCATAATTTTCTCCTCTTTTTAGATAAATCATCTCTATAATTATACTACTAATTTTTAACCAAATCTACCTGTAATATAGTCTTCAGTACGTTTGTCTTGTGGTCTTGCAAAAATATCTTGAGTAGGACCATATTCAATCATTTCTCCTACTAAAAAGAATGCAGTATAATCAGCAATACGACTAGCTTGTTGCATGTTATGAGTAACAATAGCTATTGTATATTTGTCTTTTAAATCTAATAATAATTCTTCTATTTTTAATGTTGAAATAGGATCTAATGCACTTGTTGGTTCATCTAAAAGAATAACATCTGGTTCTACTGCTAATGCTCTAGCAATACATAAACGTTGTTGTTGTCCTCCAGAAAGACCTAAAGCACTTGTATGAAGACGATCATGTACTTCATCATATAAAGCAGCAGCTTTTAAGCTTTCTTCTACTATAACATCTAATTCTTTTTTGTTTTTAATTCCATGAATTCTAGGACCATATGCTACATTATCATAAATAGTCATTGGAAAAGGATTTGGTTGTTGAAATACCATTCCTATTTTCTTTCTTAATACTGTAGTATCCACTCTAGAATCATAAATATCTTCTTCATCTAAAATTACTTCTCCAGTAATTTTACAGCTTTTTACATAATCATTCATTCTATTTAATGTCTTTAAGAATGTTGATTTACCACATCCAGAAGGACCGATAAATGCAGTAATACTATTTTCTTTTATATCTAAATTTACGTTTTTTAACGCATGTTTTTCACCATAATATAAATCTAAATTACGGGCTATAATTTTATTTTCCATTTTATTCACCTTTAGTCTATTCTATTTACATCAAATTTCTTTGTAATCCATTTTGCAAGTAAGTTTAAGCATAATACAATTACAATTAACACTAATGCAATAACGTTACATAAATCAAAGTTTGCTTTTTCTAACTGCAAGTATAAGTCTACTGTTAATGTCGCTGCACTTGAAAACAAGTGAGAGAATATTCCTGTAGGTAATACTTTCCCAGAACCAGCTGTATAAATTAAAGCAGCAGATTCAGCTACAATTCTACCCATTGCTAAAATCAACCCTGTTAAAATACCAGGCATTGCACTTGGTAATAAAACAGTACGAATCATATACCATTTTGTAGCACCAATTCCTAATGCTGCTTCACGATAACTTTTTGGAACATAAGTTAATGCAACTTGGGTACTACGTATGATGGTTGGTAGAATCATAATAGCAAGTGTAAATGATCCTGTTAAGACAGAATAATTAAGTCCAAATACATTTCCAAAAAATAACATCCCAAATAAACCAAAGATAATAGATGGTATACCTGATAATATTTCTGTTGTAAAAGAAACAACTTCTACAAACTTTTTGTTTTGTGCATATTCTTGTAAATAAATAGCACTTGCAATTCCAATTGGACAAGCAATTACTAATGTTACAAAGATAATATATAATGTATTAATAATAGATGGTAATAAACCATCAATTTTATATAAAGTACTAGGTACTTGAATTAGATATTTCCAATCAAATACAGGTACTCCCTGATAAACAATATATCCTAATATTAACGCTAAGATACCTACTGCTAGTAAACTAGAACCTTGAATTAAACCAAAAGTAATCGTATCAATTCTACGTTTTTTACCATCAAATATACTTTTACTAGTCATGTAGATCTCCTTTCTTAATAATCGTTGTTAAGATAATATTAATAACCATAATAAATACAAATAACACTAAAGCGATTGCATATAGTACACTCATATGGGTACCAGTTGCATATTTCATGTCCGTTACAATTGCAGTCGTTAAGAAACGTACAGAATTGAATGGCCATGGGAAGTTTACTACGTTACCTGCAACCACACAAATAGCCATTGCTTCTCCAATTGCTCTACCAACACCTAATACGATAGCCGAAGCAATCCCTGTTTTAGCAGTTGGTAAGACAACTTTAAATATTGTTTGCATTTTACTAGCACCTAATGCATAAGAGCTTTTACGGAAATCATCCGGTACTGCTTGTAATGCTGTTTCTGTTATATTGATCAAAGTGGGTAAAATCATGATAGCTAAAACAATAACGGCAGATAATAAGTTGGCTCCACCTGTAAAAGTATGCGAAGAATCCCCTGAATAAATAAGCTTTTCTAACTTATACATCCAAGGATTTAAAACCATATAACCAATCATCCCGTAAACTATCGAAGGAATCCCAGCTAATAGCTCTACTGCTCCTTTTACTAGACCACGTGTTTTTGGTTTTGCTATTTCCGCTAAATTAACTGCTGTTAAAATACCAATTGGTACAGCTAAAATAACTGCCATTGTAACACCAATAATCGATGTTAAAATAATATATAAAATCCCATAAGATGGATCAGATGCAGTTGGCGCCCAATCAGTAGAAAATAGAATTTCTCCAAATCCTACTTCAAAAAATGTAGGTACACCCTTATAAAACATAAACGCTGTAATAAAAACTACGCTTACGATAGATACAACAGAACAGCCGCAAAATATCATTGCGGCTGTCTTTTCTACCATAGACTTAGTTTTTCTATTAGCGATAATAGATAACTTGTCTTTTTTCATGTATCGTTCTCCTAAATTACTCAGCTGAGATTAATCCTAATGTTGAAATGATAGCTTGTCCATCTTCACTAGAGATGAAATCAAATATAAATTGTACAGCTTCTGATTGTTCTTCAATAGTTCCTACTGTAGCCATTACGAATGGTCTAAATAATAAGTAAGTTCCATTAGAAATATTTTCAGAACTAGCTTCTGCTCCATCTAATGATAAAGCTTGAACATCTTCATAATCAGCAACAACATTTAATGATACATATCCAATAGCACCTTCTGTTTCTGTAACTTTCCCAATTACAGCACCAGTTGATTCGATTTCTTGCCCATATGCACATTCGTCTTCAACACCAACGATTTCTTCGAATGCTCCTCTTGTTCCTGAAGCACTATCACGTCCGATAACTACGATAGCCATATCTTCTCCACCAACTTCTGACCAGTTTGTGATTTCACCTTTATAGATTGCAGCTAAATCATCCATTGATAAATCAATTCCAGATGCATCCATATCAGCACTAACGATAACAGCAATTCCATCATAAGCAACAATGTTTTCAGTTAATGTTTCTAACTCTTCATCTTTTAAGTTTCTTGAAGCATTCCCAATATTAGCAGTTCCTTCGATAGCAGCAGCAGTTCCTGAACTTGATCCTGTGTATTCACAAGAAATTGTTAATTCTGGATTTGTTGAAGCTAATGTTTCAATAATTGATTCTACTAAATCTTCCATTGATGTTGAACCATTCATTGTAACAGTTCCTGATACAGCAGCAGTGTCATCTCCACTTTCACTGTCATCTGAGCTACATCCTGTAACTCCTAATGCAAGCATTAACACTAATGCTCCCGTTAATAATTTTTTCATTTTTATTTTCCCCTTTGGTTTTTTTAAAATTTCTTTCTTAGCTCTCTAAGACAGTTACTATATTACTCATTTTCAATACTTCTTAATAGCAATTTTCCATATACTTTATGTTAAGAATAGGTAAAGTTATAAAAAAACTAGAAAACTTTATTTGTTTTCTAGCTGATATAATGTATTTAATTGCAAAATTGTGTTAATTATTTCTTCTCTAAGGCTATTTGGAGCTAAAACTTCCATGTTTTTATTTAACATTAATAACCAAGCTACTAATCCTTGAGATTTAGTAACATCCATTATTTCTGCTTTATAATATCCTTCTACATCTTTCTTTACTTTAAAATTCTTACCAAATTGATTTACTACTTCTCTAGTTACCTCTTTTTTAAAACGAATCGTTAGATCAATCTGTTCATCACTGACAAACATATTAATAGCTTTATGAATATCTTGTGCCATATCATATTGTTCACTAATATCAATATATTCTGATTTATGCGTTTGTAATAAACGCATACGATCAATACGATAGGTACTTCTACTACCTTTTCTTTTATTAAAATATCCTATTAGATAATAATATTGTCCTTTTAATGTTATTTCATAAGGACTTACAATATAGATATTATTATGTTCTACATCATTTCCTTTTTTACTTTCTACTTCAATAAACTGTTTTCCTTTAATATTATAATCAACATAACGAAAAGCAATATTTTTCTTTTCACTAATCGCTTTTGTTAGAATAGTAATATTTAATAACAAACGACTATCTAAGCTTTCTATATTCTCATTAATAAAAAGACGATCTAATTGGTTTTGACTACTCATCGATAATAAACGATATTTTAAATCTTCTCGATCTTCTTTACTTAAATTAGGGTTTGATAGTGTGGCATCTAACATATATTGCATTTGTCCATCTGTAAAGTAATCATAAGATATATAATATCCTTTTTTTCTTTGTGCTAAAATATATTTGGTTTTTAATATAGGATAATAAAATTCATTAATACGACGAATAGTTTCATATACTGTTTTAATATCTACTTTCATTCCTTTTTCTAACAATAATGCTTGGATCCTTTTTGCACTAATTGGATCTTTCGATTCTTTAATAAATGTTAATACAAAATAACTACGTTCATTCATCTTAATGTCCTCCTAATGATAATGCATATTGTTTGGTAGTGTGTTTACATAACTTATGATATAAAAATGGATGTGTTGCAAATAATTCATCTGCATATTCTTCTATATCATTGCATTCTACTTGTTTTACATGTGGATATGCTTCTTTATGTCTGTTTTCGATACAATATATTTGTATTGCTAGTACATGATATTCTTTATGATTACAAGATTGACTAGTAGCGAGTAGTTCAATTACTTCTGCTAATCTTGATTGACTTTTATAGATTAAATGACGTACTAAACAATAGAACTGAATGTTTTTATCTTTTGTTTTCATTAATGTTTCAAATAATTGCCATTTATAATAGGCTACAGCTTGATGATAAGGTAATAAAATAGTTAGATAAACAATAGCTTCTTCTAATTCTTTTCCATCTTCTATTGTTTTAATATATTGTTTGAATAGTTTTAGTAGTTCTAATAATAGTTCTTCTTTTGATTCTAGTTGTTTTTTCCATTGAGATAGTTCAATAGAAGTATGTAGTAAATGATGTAATTCTATTTCATAGTCACTTTCTTTTGTTAGAAATAAAATATATTCTTTTATTTCTAACATTGATTTATATGTTGTTAGTTGATAGCTTTTGTTTTTCATCTTCGTCACCCCTTTGTTAAAAAGAGTATATCAAAGATTAAAAATAATTGTTTTTCTACTATTTATTTTAACACCGTTTTAATGGCTTTTAAATAAAAAAGTAACTCTATTTTATAGAATTACTTTCGATTATCTAAAAATGCTTTAATTTTAATAACTGCCTCTTTAATCTCTTCGATGCTATAAGCATAAGAAACACGAATAAATCCTTCTCCTGCTTTTCCAAAAGCAGTACCAGGGACACAAGCTACTAATTGTTCTTTTAGTAGTTCTTCACAGAATTGTTCTGATGTAAGTCCTGTTGATTTTATACAAGGGAAAACATAGAAAGCTCCTTGGGGCATAAATGTTTTTAATCCCATATCATTAAATGCTTTAACAATATAATTACGACGTAATTTATATTGTTCTACCATTTTTACAACTTCATTATCACAATTTTTCATTGCTTCAATAGCTCCATATTGAGCTGCAGTTGGTGCTGACATAATAACATATTGATGTATTTTATTCATTGCCGCAATAAGATCAGTATGTCCACAAACATATCCTAGTCTCCATCCAGTCATAGCATAAGCTTTTGAATAACCACTAATTAAGATTACTTGATCTTTTATTTCTGGAAAACTAGCCGGTGATACAAATTCTTGTTCATAACTTAATTCAGCGTAAATCTCATCACTAATTACAATAATTCCAGATTCTTTAATAATCGGAACTATCTTTTGATAGTCTTCTTTTGTCATAAACCCACCTGTAGGATTACTAGGGAAGTTTAATAAGATTGCTTTTGTTTTGTCAGTGATAGCTGCTTTTAATAATTCTGGTGTTAGTTTGAAATTATTATCTTCTTTTAGTTCAATCGTAACTTCTTTGCCACCAGCTAATTGTACTCCTGGTGTATAAGCAACATAACTAGGTTGTAATAGAATAACTTCATCTCCTGGATTAATTAAAGTACGAAAAGCGATATCAATGGCTTCTGATCCACCTACTGTAACAATAATATTATCTTCATAGTCATATTGTAATTGAAATCTTCTGTTTAAATATTTTGATATTTCTTGGCGTAATTGTGGTAATCCTTGGTTTGCAGTATAAAATGTTTTCCCTGTTTCAATCGAATAAATCGCTGCTTCACGAATACTCCAAGGTGTGTCAAAATCTGGTTCTCCCACACCCAGTGAAATAACACCTTCCATTTTACTTGCAAGATCAAAGAATTTACGAATACCACTAGGTGCAATCGATTTTACTTTATCACTTAAGACATCTTGCATATTCATTATGGAGTTACCAATAATCTTTCATTATCATCATAATTATCATCTGTATCTAAAATTACACCATTTTTCTTATATTGTTTTAAAACAAATAAAGTTGCAGTTCCTGTAACTCCTTCAATAGGAGCTAGTTTTCTACCTACAAAGTGAGCAATTTCTTGCATTGTTTTACCTTCCACATTTACTATAAATTCTGCAGCACTACCAGATAGTAAACTCATTGATTCTACTTCATTATACATATAAATTCTTTTTGCAATACGATCATAACCATGTTCTCTTTCTGGACTACAGCTTACTTGAATAGTTGCATGTACTTTTTCAGTACATGATTTATCCCAATTAATTAATGTGTGATAGCCACATATTACTTTTTTGTCTTCTAATTCTTTTAATGAGTTTGTAATTACTTCTTCACTTTCATTTAATGCCATTGATAAGTCTGTTATCGTACACTTAGCATTTTTTTCTATAAAAGATAAAAGGTCTAATTCTGTCATCATAAATTCCCCCTATATATTGAATTCATTATATACCATTTTTATAGCTAGGTAAAGATGCTTTTCATTCTCTATTATGATAAAATAGGCTTATATGGAGGTATTTTTATGGCTATTTATTATGTTGCAAGTTATGGGAAGGATGATTTAAAAGGGATCTATTTGATTGATTATGTTGATGAACAATTATCTTTGATTGGTCATCTTCCTACAAAGGATTATCCTAGTTATTTAATAAAACAGGAAGATAAAATATATGCTAGTTTAAAAGATGCTAGTAACAAGAAAAATGGTGGTGGAGTTGCTTGTTTTTCTATTCAAGAAGATGCTTTAACATTTACACAAAAGATAGATGGACTAGGAATATCTTATACGCATTTATGCATTAGTGATGAGCCAGCTTATTTATTTACTGCTAACTATCATGGTGGAACTACTTCTAGTTATCAACTAGATACTCCTAGTTATCCAATTCATTGTAAGGAACATCTTGGATCAGGTCCCGATGCCCTGCAAAGACAAACTAGTGCCCATGTTCATTGTGTTGGGATCACTCCTGATAAAGAATATCTATTTGCTGTTGATTTAGGAAGTGACAAGGTTGTTATGTATCAATATAAAGAAGGTATTTTAAAAGAAAACCCCTTACTTTCTTTGCATGTTACACCAGGTTCCGGTCCTCGTCATCTGATTTTTTCAGATGATGGAAAGTTTGCTTATCTTGTTAATGAAATAAGTAATTCTGTATGTGTCTATCGTTATGATGGGAAATTTCATTTTCTTCAAGAGTTATCTACCCTTCCCAATGATTACCAAGAGGTCTCTAGTGCTTCGGCTATCAAGTTATCAAATGATAATAAACACTTATTTATCAGCAATCGTGGACATAACTCCATTATGGCCTATGCTAGAAATAATCAAACCGGCTTATTAACTACACTTTGTTACACTCCTGTTGGAAATTGTCCTAGAGATATTTATATTACAGAAAATAATGATATTCTAGTTGGGGCACAAGATGATAATCGCATAGAAGTATATAAATTTAATGTTAATTTAAAAACGATTACTCCAACATACCACTATTTAGAAATACCTCAACCAGTATGTATTATCAAGTAAAAGAAGAAACTCTTATTGAGTTTCTTCTTTTCTTGCTGCTATTATTTCTGCTACAAATTGTTCGATGTTTTCTGTTCCATTTAAAGATGATTTCACTGTTAACTTTGTTTCTAACACCGTTATATTTTTCATCTTTTCTAATTTAGCCATTACTAGCTTATTTGCCATACTTGCCCAAGTACCATTTTCTACTAATCCAATCACACGATTTTTTAATCCTAATGCAACCATGTCTTCTATTAAAGCATCCATTTTAGGAAATATCCCATTATTGTAAGTTGGTGTTGCTAAAACGATCGTTTTACAACGCCACATATGTCCAATAATATAAGAAATATCTGTTTTTGATACATCAAAGACAGTTATGTTTTTTACACCTTGTTGTCCTAATTTATTGGCAAGAATATTTACTGCATTTTCAGTATTACCATAAATAGATCCATAAACAATCATCACATCTTCTTGTTCTGGTAAATAACTTGACCATAATGAATATTTCTCTACAAAATAAGATATATCTTTATCCCAAACAACTCCGTGTAGCGGACATAACATTTCTATTTCTAAAGGACTTACTTTTTTCAATACAGATTGTACTTGTAGTCCAAATTTTCCAACTATATTAGCGTAATATCTTCTAGCTTCCTCTAACCATGCATGTTTATAATCAATATCACTATTAAATAAGTTCCCATTTAAAGCTCCAAAACTACCAAAAGCATCACTACTAAATAATGCTTTTTCTTCTGGTACATAGGTCATCATTACTTCTGGCCAATGGACCATTGGTGCCATAATGAATTGTAATGTTGTTTCTCCTAATGATATTTGATCTCCTTCTTTTACTAATTGTAGGTGATTTGTAAAATCATAATTAAAAAATTGTTGTAACATAGGTACTGTTTTTTGTGTTGCAATGATTTTTATATTTGGGTATTGTTGGACTAAGTCTTTAATACAAGCACAATGATCTGGTTCCATATGTTGTATTACTAAATAATCTGGACTTCTCCCTTTTAATACTGATTCGATGTTTTCAAAGAATTGACGACTAATACTGTGATCAACTGTATCGATGATTGCAAGTTTTTCATCTTCAATGAAGTAAGAATTATATGCTACTCCATTTTCTACAGGAAAAAGATTTTCGAACATTGTAATGCGACGATCATCTCCACCGATATAATATATTTTATTTGTTACCTTTCTTATACATTCCATTGAACTTCCCTCCACGATTTGAATCATAACATAGTATATATAGGAATGCTAATTTAATGATAAAAAAATGGTATTTTATACCATTTTTTCTATCATTATTGTTTTTTATGTTGATACATTAATTCATCTGCTCTAAGACAAGTATCTTCTAAATCTTGATCGATCTTTTTGTCATACACGCAAGCACCAATAGAAATAGAACATTCCATATTTGGATATATTGTTTGAGAACTAATTTTTGAGGAACAATCATTCATGAATTGAATTAATTTTTCATCACTAGCCTCTTTTACAATGATTAAGAATTCATCTCCACCAATACGATATGCAACCATATTTTCTTTCATTGATTCTTTTATGCAATCTCCAACTAATCGTATATAATCATCTCCAGCACTATGTCCTAGTTCATCATTAACTTTTTTAAGATGATTGATATCTGCTGTAATAATACCAATGTCGCTAATCGAACCACGACCAGATAGATTATTTAAATCAACATCAAAAGCATTTCTATTCTTTAAACCTGTTGGTAAATCTTGAGTAGCCATATCCATATATAATGGATTTGATATTCGTTTAAAAATAGAAATAGATACGATACTAGCAAGTATTGATAATAACGTGATAATCAATGGAACAAACCCAATTAGATTTTGATAAGTTTCATAGATTTCACTAGCGTCAAACTCAATTCCTAAGACACCAATAATGGCACCAGTATCATCATGAACTGGAAAATAAGCAACAAAAATATCTCCCCAATCCGTATGAACAATCCCATCTGGTAAGACATATTCACCACTTAGTGCACGTTGCATATCTTCTATTATTTCTGTTTCTATGGCATCTCCAGGAATACGAAAATCTTGATCGGATTCTAATCCATCTATGACATAAATGAAATTACCAGAAGCATCTTCTTTTGCTGTATATAGATATAGTACTCCTGCACTATTTTTCATTTGTAATAAGCTATCTTTAGCTTCTTGATACAATGTAGTATCCATATCATCTATGGAATCGATAGATAAGAATGTATCCATATCCAATGTTTCTTCAACCGCATCATATAGTGCATAGACACGTTCTTCTAACGAAACCATCATTACTTGGAATGTAAAATTCCAATAAATAATAGATGTTGTTAATGTGGCAATAAAAGTAAATAAAAATACTATGATGGACACTTGTATGTCCACTCTTGCAATAAGTTTGCGGATACCTGTTTGACTCTTTGACATGATACCTCCCTATATGTTGTTATACAAAAATAATTGTTTATACCCTTACCCTAAAAGCATACCTATTTGGTAGATTTTATTTATACATTCTAACATAGATAACTATTTATTGTCCATTAATTCACTGTTTTCTTTTTTAACATAAGAAAAAACTGTCTAACATGACAGTTTTATATCTTTATTTAAGTTTTGTAATGTCTACTAATGATGTGTCTCCACTATGACGTTTTTCTAAACTTGTAATTAATGCTGCTGCAGTATCTAATGATGTGAAAATTGGGATACCTGCTTCTACTGCAAATCTACGAATTACAAATCCATCTTTTAAGTTATCATTTCTAGTTGGAATATCAATAATTAAGTCCACTGTATCTGTTAACATTAAATCAAATAATGTATTTGTTTTTGCATCAATACGATTTACGAAATTGACTGGTACTTCATTTTCTTTTAAGAAGTTATAAGTACCTTCTGTAGCATATAAATCATATCCAAACATATAGTATTGTTTTGCAATAGGTAAGAATTCTTCTTTTGCACTATCTTTTACTGTACAAATAATATTCTTTTTCTTAGGTAAACTAACACCTGAACCAATGAATGCTTTGTAGATAGCTTCATCATAGTTTGTTGAGATACCTAATACTTCACCTGTTGATTTCATTTCAGGGCCTAAGCTAATTTCAGCACCTTTGATTTTTTCAAAAGAGAATACTGGCATTTTAATTGCGATTGTTTCTTTTTCTGGTGCTAAACCATAAGCATATCCTTGTTCCCCAATAGATTTACCCATAATAACTTGTGTTGCAACATCTACTACTGGAATATCTGTTACTTTTGAGATGTATGGAATTGTTCTACTTGAACGAGGGTTTACTTCGATTACATATACTTGATCTTGGTATACGATAAATTGAATGTTAATTAAACCAATAACATTTAATTCTTTTGCAAGTCTTGCTGTGTAATCTACAATCGTATCTTTCATTTCTTGTTTGATTTTTTGAGTTGGATAAACTGAAATACTATCTCCAGAGTGAACTCCAGCACGTTCCACATGCTCCATTACACCAGGAATTAAAATTCCATGTTCATCACAAATAGCATCTACTTCTACTTCTTTCCCTGCTAAGTATTTATCAATTAAGATTGGATGTTCTTGGAATTGACGGTGGATAATTTTCATGAATTTTTTAATATCTCCATCGTTTAAAGCAATTTCCATACCAGCTCCACCTAATACATAAGAAGGTCTTACTAATACTGGATATTGTAATTCATTAGCAACTTTAATAGCTTCTTCTGTTGTAAATACTGTTGATCCTTTTGGACGAGCAATTTTACAATTTTCTAATACTTGATCAAATCTTTCTCTATCTTCTGCTGCATCTACATCATCTGCAGATGTTCCTAAAATCTTAACACCCATATCCATTAATGCTTTTGTTAGTTTGATTGCTGTTTGTCCACCAAACTGTACAATAGCACCATCTGGTTTTTCAACATCTACAATACTTTCTACATCTTCTGGAGTTAATGGTTCAAAATATAAACGATCCGCAATATCAAAGTCTGTACTTACTGTTTCAGGGTTGTTGTTTACAATAATTGTATCATAACCAGCTTCTTTTAATGCCCATACACAATGTACTGAACAGTAATCAAATTCAATACCTTGGCCTATACGAATTGGTCCAGAACCTAATACCATGATTTTTTTCTTAGTTTGTTGAGGAGCTACTTCATTATAACCACCATGTACTGAGTAGAAATAAGGTGTTGATGCATCAAATTCTGCTGCACAAGTATCTACTACTTTGTATGCTGAAGTAATTCCATTTTCTTTACGCATTGCGTGAATTTCTTTTTCTGTTTTATTTACAAATTCTCCAATAACTTTATCTGGGAATTGTAATCTTTTTGCTGCTTTTAATAATTCTATATCAAGAGGTGTTGTTTTTAATGTTTCTTCCATTTCTACTAAACGTAAGATTTTATCAATAAACCAAACATCAATTTTCGTAATTTCATTGATTTCTTCGATACTAATTCCTGCACGAAGAGCATGAGCTACAGCAAAGATTCTTTGATCATCAACATCTTTTAATTTTGTTCTTAAAAAATCAACATCTTTCCCATCTAATTCAGGTAAGTATAAATGATAAACATTTTGTTCTAAAGAACGTAATGCTTTCATTAATGCTCCTTCAAAGTTGTTACAAATAGACATTACTTCTCCTGTTGCTTTCATTTGTGTTCCTAATGCTCTAGAAGCATCTACAAATTTATCAAAAGGCCATTTTGGAATCTTACATACAATATAGTCTAATGTTGGTTCATAAGAAGCATATGTTTTTCCTGTTACTGCATTTATGATTTCATCTAATGTATATCCTAAAGCAATTTTGGCTGCTAATTTAGCGATTGGATACCCTGTTGCTTTTGATGCAAGTGCTGAAGAACGACTTACACGAGGGTTTACCTCGATAACACAATATTCAAAGCTTTCTGGATGTAGTGCATATTGTACGTTACATCCACCTTGGATATCTAAGGCAGTAATAATATTTAATGCTGAAGTACGTAACATTTGATATTCTTTATCTGATAAAGTTTGACTTGGAGCTACTACGATACTATCTCCTGTATGAACTCCTACAGGGTCTAAGTTTTCCATATTACATACGGTAATGCAGTTTCCAGCACTATCTCTCATTACTTCATATTCGATTTCTTTCCAACCTGAAATACAACGTTCAATTAAACATTGTGTAACACGTGATAAACGTAATCCATTTGAACAGATATCATGTAGTTCTTTGCTATCATAAGCAATCCCTCCACCTGTTCCACCTAGTGTATAGGCAGGTCTTACTACTACTGGATAACCTATTTCTTTTGCAAATTCTAAAGCATCATCTACATCTGTTACTACTAAGCTGGCAGCACATGGTTCTTTGATATCTTCCATTAATGTTTTGAATTCAAGACGGTCTTCTGCTTTTTTAATTGTATCTGTGTTTGTACCAATTGTACGTACATTATTTGCTTCTAAGAATCCTTCATCCGCTAAAGCCATTGCAATATTTAATGCATTTTGACCACCTAATGTTGGTAAAATACTATCTGGTTTTTCTTTAATAATTAAGCTTTTTACAACAGGTACCGTTAAAGGTTCGATATATACTTTATCTGCAATATCTTTATCTGTCATAATTGTAGCAGGGTTTGAGTTAATTAATACTACTTCTAACCCTTCTTCTTTTAAAGCACGACATGCTTGTGTTCCAGCATAGTCAAACTCTGCTGCTTGGCCGATAATAATTGGTCCTGAACCAATTACTAAAACTTTTTTTATACTTGTATCTTTTGGCATATTATTGGACCTCCATCATTTTCATAAATTCTTCAAATAATGCGTCTGTGTCTAAAGGACCTGCGCATGCTTCAGGGTGGAATTGAACTGTTTTTATATTTTCTTGTGTGTATTCCATACCTTCTATTGTTTTATCGTTTACATTTACAAACCATGGTTTTGCGATAGTACTATCGATTGATTCTGGATTGATAACATAGTTATGGTTTTGTGTTGAAATATATACTCTTCCTGATACTAAATCTTTTACTGGATGGTTAGCACCGTGATGACCATATTTCATTTTTTCTGTTTTAAAATCATGTGCCAAGGCCATTAATTGATGTCCTAAACAAATCGCAAAAATAGGTGTTTTCATTTTACGTAATGCTTTGATTTCTTCGATGATTTCTACGCATTCAGCTGGATCTCCAGGACCATTTGATAACATGATTCCATCAACATTTAATTCTTTAATAACACTAGCTTTTGTACTAGCAGGAACTACTGTTACTTTACATCCTCTTTTTACTAAACTCTTAGCAATATTAGTTTTTGCTCCAAAGTCATATAAAGCAATATGTTTTGAACCTTCTCCTAATGTATAGATTTCTTTACATGTTGTTTGTTCTACTACACCTGTTACAGTAAAGGCACGAATTTTTGTCAACACTTCTTGTAAATCTTCATAATAAGTTGTTGTGATCATACCATTCATACACCCTTGATTACGAATGATTTTGGTAATATGACGAGTATCAATTCCTTGAATACCAGGAATTCCATTTTCAATTAGATAATCTTCTAAATCAATATTTTTTCTAAAGTTACTTCCTAGTCTAGCAAGTTCATTTACAATAAACCCTTCTACATGTGGTTTACTAGATTCTTGATCTTCTAAACATACTCCGTAATTTCCAATTAAAGGATAAGTCATAACTACTGATTGTCCTGCATATGATGGGTCAGTTAGTACTTCTAAATATCCTGTCATTGAAGTATTAAATACAAATTCACTAATTACTTCTTTTTGTGCTCCAATGCTTTCCCCAGTGAATACACTTCCGTCTTCTAAAATTAAGTATGCTTTCATGTCCTGCTCCTTTCAAATGCCATAAAAAAACATATCTATAAGATATGTTAACTATAAAAACAATTACAAAAGAATGGTAAAAAATATGTCTTCACAAATACATTATCTGATTCTTTAACCACCTTGATATATGCGTTCATACTCTTACCTCCTTTATTTTATCTTTGTTATTATACATCTACTTTTTACTACTATCAAGATATTTTTACATTTTTTGAAATAATGACAATTTACCTTGTTTTCACGGATAGAATAAGTTATTGTAGTTACAGGTTTTAGGGGAGGATTATTTTGGATAAAAATTATAAAAGAACTATATTTATCTATTTTCTAGCAATTTCATTTATTGCTTTGGGATCTGGTATGAGTGATGTGGTACTCGCAAATTACTTTAAAGATGCTTATAATGTTACCACACTACAAAGAGCGTTTATTGAGTTTCCTAGAGAATTACCGGGGGTTATTGCTATTGTAGCAATTTCACTATTAGGTAGATTTGGAGATATTAAAACAGCTGCAATATCACAAGCTATTTCCGCTATTGGAATTTTAATATTAGCCGTCTTGCATCCTAGTTTCTATACTATGACTGCAATCTTATTTATTTTCTCAATGGGAGTCCATATTTACCTTCCATTACAAGATAGTCTTGCAATGTCTATCATGGGGCATGATGAAGAAAATATTGGGAAGAATGTTGGGAAGTGTCGAGGTATCTATACATTTTTCTCATTGATTTCTGCTGCTGCTATTTTTATTGGATTCCGTACAGGTTTCTTTGATTTTACTGATGCTACTATTGTTAACTTTGTTTTTGCAGGTGCATTTTTCTTAGTTGCTTGCTTCTTGTTTTTGATTTTATCAAACCGTGTTCCATCATCAAGAGTCAAGCCTACAAAATTTATATTCCGTAAAGAATACAAATATTATTATATATTAGCCATTATGAATGGTGTTCAAAAACAAATAGTTTATGTTTATTCACCTTGGGTCATTATTGAAATTCTTGGTAAAGGTGCTGATACTACTTCTTTATTAATTATGGCCAGTTGGTTATGTGGAATATTCTTTTTACCTTTCTTAGGTAAATGTTTAGACCGTTTTGGTATCCGTACGATGTTATATGCTGATGCTTTATCCTTTATTTTAGTCTATGCTGTTTTTGCATTTATAACTTACAATTTATATGTTGGCAATTTCTCAACAACTGGTTTTGCTATGCTAGCAACATTTGCAGTATTTATCTTTGATAGAATGTCCTCTCAAATGGGATTCATTCGTTCTGTTTATCTTAACAATATTGCAAAAGATAAAGAAGAAGTTCTTTCAACTATTTCTTTTGGTTTATCTTTAGATCATGTTGTTGCAATATGTTGTTCTTATATTTGTGGTATTATTTGGACAAATTATGGACCACACTATATTTTTATATTAGCTGCTTCCTTTTCCATCGTGAACTTGGTTGTTGCGAAAGTAGCACCTTTAGACAAAAGATAGGCAATGCCTATCTTTTTTTATCTTGCATAACCTTCTATTTTTCCTTCAATCACCTGATCAAACATCAATACTCTTATTGGATAAGACAATGATACAAAATAATCAGAAATATCATCATATGTTGCACTTTCTTCAATTACAATATCATATCCTAATTCCTGAGCACTATCAATACAACAACTAATAACATAGTCATTATAGTTTGATGATTGGATTTGTTGTAAGACAGCACTATGATACTCTCTTGCATTTTGTATTTGTAAATTGACATCAATAAAAGTTCCTGAAAACAATGTTAAAATAACAATACATAATAAACCAATTGATACACTAAATATATTTTTCATATTTTATCACTCCACAACGAAGCTACAACTAACTTCTGTTTTTAAATCATACTCATCATACACAACAAATCGAACATCATAACCACCTTTTTGTGTCGTATCTACTTCTCCATACATAATCACACTATCTTTTAAAGACTCTCCTGAAGAGCTCTTGGCTTCCATAATATAATTGTAATAATTAAAAACACTATTCCATTCAATAGAGCTACTACATTCCACTAATAATGTTGGTTTTTCTAACTGATCTATATATTGGTAATCACCAATAATAACACTTCTATCTTCTAAAATTAAATCACTAGCCTTTTCCATTAAAAGAGGAATCGTTGTAAAAAAGAAACTAACTACCAATATGGTAAGTATCGTTTGTCCAAATTGGGATATTTGTAGTTTCATAAACCACTCCCTATTAAATGAAATATATTATATTTTATAATCTCAAAGCCAACACCATATAATAAATATTTTATTAACGATAGCACCACCATCGCACCAAGACACGAAACAACTGTCATCCCATATTCTTCGATAAATAATTTCATATCAAAATCCTACATACTGCCCATATATAGCCAGCAGTGCCCTTACTACGATAGTGGAAACCATAATCACAATTACTACTTCCCCAAATTCACTTATCCACTCTTCCATTTATGCCACACTTGTCAGAGACATAAAAGAAAGCAAAATAATTACTAGATCAATCATTAACTTAAAGGTAGCTAATAACATTGGAATAGCCATTATAAAAGCTACTCCTGCTAATCTATCCTCATTTTTCATTGTTTCTGCTTTTTCTAACATCTCTTGATTCCTTTTAATAAGTGCTGTGATTTGTATTTGTATTTCACGCATTGGTAAAGATTGGATGGAGTATAGCATACTCATTGCATTTTGAATGTCGGGAATTTGATATTCTATTAAAAATTCACGATATGGTTGAATACTATCTGGTGTTTGTTGTATATCTTGGACTAAATTACGGAGTGGGTTTCTTAAGATATAAGGTGCTTCATTTATTGATTCTTGTAACGCTAATGGTACTACTAATGTTTGTATTTGTAATGATATATCTCTTAACCATAAAGGAAAAGTCTTTTGAATATTTCGATATACTTTTCTTTTTCTTTCGTGTTGTTTGAAAAACTCTAAAAAGAATAGCACTATAATCATCAATAAGCTTAGAATAAAATAGATAACTTTTTGTTGGAATATTCCATAAATAAGCAAAGGTATAACAAAACATGCTTGTACAAATATCCGTTTCAAACTACTTTTTATCGTAAACTTTTGAATGAACGACTCTACTCTTTGCATTTCAAAACTATCATCATTTTGATCATTAACTAACCAATTCCCATGTAATTTACTAAAAACGATTGCCATCATAAAAATAAGTGCTAAAAATAAAATAGTCGTAGATACTAAATATCCTATATTTTCATTTAGTACTACTAACTCACTAGGTACCATTAATGTCATTGTTCCTGCTACCATAAAACTTAAAAAGATAGATAAGATGATTTTCATTTTTAATGATTGTAATTCTTTTTGATAACGATAGGTTCTACTAACCCATTTATGAATATCATCTAATAATACATCAATTGCATATTGGTACTTCCCTCCATTCTTTTCAACTGACAAAAAGAAAGAATGCATTGCTTGTACCCTTGAACTAGGAAATGAGGATTCAATATGTAGAAAAGCATCTTGATAACCTAATCCACTAACATCTTCTTCAATAATAAGAATTGCTTCTCTTATTATATTTTGAATCGATGGATCAATTAGTTCTTCTACTGTTCTTAGGCAATCTAATATTTTAGGTGTCTTTTTAAATGCAAAAATCATTTGTTCCAAGTAGCCTACTACATATTCAAATCTTTTATTTTGATAGAGAAATCGAAACTGTGCTATAACAATAAAAGGAAACGAAATAACTGTTCCTAATAAAATGACAAGATGACATTCCCAAGTTAATTTAAAACACATTGCAATAAGAGCTATTATTAAATAAAAGACGAATAATTGAATGATAAATTTCTTAAATGAATATTCATAACCATATCCTTTGATTGTTGTTTTAAAATGTTCAAAGCTAAAAAATTTCCATTTATTCAATAACTTTATTTTCATTTTTTCTCCCTCCTTTATATAAAGGATTTTCTACTTTGTTTTCTTTAAATTTACGAACAAAACTTATTGGTATTTTTCTAGTCAAAAACTTTCCATCACGATAAAGCATCACTACTTTATTCTCCCCTTGTTCTCGATCAAACAAACATACTTCATAAATTTGACGAACAGTACTATTATTCTCTTGTGTTCTTCTAACTAAAACACCAATATGGAAAAAAGAATAAATCGTATTTTCCATATCTTCTCCTTGTTTACCTAACATATTCATAATTCTTTCCGGTATATTTTGAGCTGTATCTACATGAATGGTTGTAATACAACCAGTTCCTGTAGAACTGCTTTCTAATAAATATTGTACTTCCCTACTTCTTGCTTCACTTAATAAAATCCAGTCTGGTCTTTGCCTTAGTGATGTTTTTATGGCTGCACTATATGTGAAATCTTCATCCACCTTAAATTCAACACAGTCATGACCAGGATTAATGCTTGCATATCGTAATTCTAGATTATCTTCTATCGTTATCACTCTTTGTGTGGAGGAAATAAATTGGGTTAAATATTTTACGTATTCTGTTTTCCCACTACCAGGGATCCCACAAACAATAACCGACATCCTAGACTTTATGCATGCTTGCATAAAGTCATCTAGTTCTTTTGTACAATAACCATTTTGAATACTTTCTTTTGTTATTTTACGAACTGGCGGAGTCTTTCGTATTGAAATAGAATAACCAGTATTTGTCACGGAGTCATGAACTACCGATATTCTTAGTCTATCTGTTTCTGCTTCTAAAAGAGGATAATATTTATTAAAATTCTCATTTACAAGATTGGATAGTTTTTGACAGAATACAGATACAAATGTTTCATTTAATTTATCATCGACACTGTATCGACCACATTCATCATCTATCCACAAATGATGCCCATTCCAGTTAATATCAGTAATACCTTCATCTTCAATATAAGGCAACAGATCTCCGTAATCCTCTTTTCTCAAATGTAGGTACTTCATTTTTACTCGCCGTCTGAAACTTCTATATCTGTTGTTACTTCAGTGAAGAAATTATCAATAATATCTCCATAATATCCTTCTATTGGTTCTTTAAATGCACCGACAATACTTATCAATATTACAATAACTAATACTACTACACATGTTGAACCATATTCTTCTATAAATGCTTTCATTTCTTTCTCCTTGACGTTCTACGTCTCTTTTATATCATCTATAATCATTGTTTGTTTGGAATTAACGGTACCCGTTTTCCCATCAATGTATTGAAAATACATTGTTACTTCTATCGATAATAATCCTTTTTCATAATCCACTCCATAAATAACAAACTCTACTTCACTATCTGAATTTATTTGTATAAAGAAGTTTCTAGCAAACTCACTAATTAATTCTTCATTAGATTCAATGGGGTAACGTTGATCATCTAATACTTTTAAAGTTTGTTGGATGGCAGTAGTAAGTGCTAAGTCTACTTCATTTTGGTGATTGCTTTTGATATGAATGGTGCTTAAAAATAAAATAGTAATGATTGTAATAATCATCATGCAAAATCCCTGGATACATGTTTTCATATTATTCTCCCATAAAATTTTCTACAAAATATTGATTAGTATTAGACGAGGGGGCTGTCTGTAGTACCCATTCTTTTATATCTTGTACAGATTGACTATTATAATAATATGTTTTGTAACTAGACTCTTCTAACGTTTCTTCTAATAAGTCAAAGTATTCCTTATTTTGCCATATTGATTCTTCTTCTAAAGAATCAATATAATCTTCACTTATAAAACGTATAAAGGATGTTTGCTTTATTTCACTGCTATCTTGATAAATATAAATTGTATCTGTTTGTTCTACTACTTTTTGATAACTATCGCATACTTGATAAACTACTTCTATTGTTTTGGTTGCTCCATCTTCTAGTACCGTATTAATGGTTGTTGGATTTTCTACCACCGTTCCATCGTCATAGATTACTTTAGTAACTATGATACTGTCACTAATATCACCATCTTCCTTATCATATGCTTTTATTTTTTCTAGCACATCTTCTATCGTTACATCCCATGAGGATAAAAACCATCTTTCCATACTTTCAATTTCAGGTTCTTGATTTACAAGTATCTTTAAGTAATAATATGTTTTTGACATTCCTAAATCTTGTACTGATAAAATCGCATTATAAATACCGGCACTCATAAATTCGTTTTGGGAATCAAAGGAACTAAGTGTTATTTTGTTGGTAATATCACCATCTTCATTATCATATGCTTCAAAAAAGTCAGTAATATTTATTTCATCTCCTAATTGAACAACAAAATAGATATCATCTAAAAATGGTGCTATTTGACTGGTGGTTACATACTCTTCATCCATAATTGGACCGGTTATTACAGGGGATGTATTTTTCCACATAGCATACAAATAAGCATTCGAATTGGCACTATACGTACTTCCAGGTAAGTATTTTGTTCCGGTCCCATAATAGTTGGTATTCCAACTATCAAACAAATAACCTACTTTTGTTGGTTCAATCAAAGAAATAGTTTCATCTATTCCATACCACTTCTTTTGAAAGCTTGGAGCTCCTGAACCACCAGTTGCACTATATTGAATATAATAACTATCTCTACTTACATTTATCGTTAAGGGATCACCATAATACTTTAAAAAAGTATCACATATCCATCCTGTAGTCCCTGATGCACTTGCAACTACTCGATACCTTGAATCACTATATCCTTCTTCTTTATACTTAATTTCATACCAATATACTTTATTATCCACATCATAATATGTCTCACCTGTCATCGTACCATTTGCAACAGAATAAATATCTCCTGGTGTATAGTATAAATCTGCTCCATCTTCATTTGTTGCTATTGCACCTGTTTTAGAAGGCTCTTCTCTAACAAAGAGTCTCGTTTGATCTGTATATAACATTGTATTTATTTGTGTTGTACTAAACTCTATAGTATACCCATCATTATTAATCGAACTCAATGGTGCCATATAGGAAATATCAATCGTTGCATAGGATCTATTTTGATGTAGAATTTGAAGTGTTAAATGATACTCTTCATCGGTAGTACTCGTAATATCACTCATTGCAACTTCGAAATGAAAACCTACATCTTGATAATAACTATACGTATCATTTAATGCTCGATTAAGTTCTGTATGATCAATATAATAATCTAACTTATCTTGATACGTAACACCATTTACTATTAGCTCATAGTTATGCATATTAGACGATACCCCTTTGGTTGTATAATCAAAAGCATCATTATTTTCATAAGCATATCCATATACATGCATAGTTCCATCTACTATCTCCATCAAATTAATCCGATAAGTAAGATCATTTCCATCACTCGTATATCCTCCACCAGCCTGTACATGTAGGATATTCATAGACCAAAACAACCCAAATACCATTACTGCAAACAATAGTTTCCTCTTCATTATCTCCTTCCTCCTTTTCCAACCAACGATAATAACGTAGTCTATTGTTGTTCATTCGATTATTTTCTCAAAAATAATCGAATACAACTATTATCTACGTCATTAAGATATACGTAAGTTAAATAAGAATTACTTTTTAAAAATAAAAAAAAGATAATCTTTCGATTACCTTAGTTAATTCTTTCAATTTTATATCCTAAATCAATAAACTCTTGTAAGATAGCATCAATATGTGCATTTCCATTTGTTTCTACTGTTACACGTAATTCCACTTCTGAAAAACGAGCAAAGTTTTTAAACTGATTATGATCTACACCAATAACATTCGCGCTTAGTTTCGCAAGTATTTGTGAAACTAATTGAAGTTGCCCTGGTTTATCTGGTAATTGAATAGAGAATGTGAAAATTCTTCCTCTAGCAATTAATCCTTTATTAATCATAGAAGAAATAGTCATCACATCAATATTCCCTCCACTAATAACAGATACTACTTTTTTATTTCTTTCTTCTATCTTTTTCAATCCTGCTAAAGATAAAATACCAGAACCTTCTGCTACTAATTTATGTTTTTCTACTAACATTAAAAAAGCATCCATTAAATCATAATCACTAACTGTTACTACTTCATCTACATATTGTTTAATATATTCAAAAGTACTAGCACCTATTTGACGAACAGCAGTCCCGTCAGCAATCGTATTCACTTCTTCTAATAAAACTACTTGGTCTTCTGCAATTGCTGCAGCAGCACTAGCAGCACCTTCTGGTTCTACACCAATTATTTTTATGTTTGGATTTATATTTTTAGCTGCACAAGCAATCCCTGAAATAAGTCCTCCTCCACCAATTGGTACTAAAATAACATCTACATCTGGTAACTCTTCTAATATTTCTAAAGAGATTGTTCCTTGTCCTTCAATAACATCCTCATCATCAAAAGGATGTACATAAGTATATCCATATTCTTCTTGTAAAAAAACCGCATGTTTGGCAGCATCATCATAAACCTCTCCATGCAATACTACATTTGCACCATGACTTTTAGTTGCCTCAATCTTAATCAAAGGTGTATGACTAGGCATAACAATAGTCGATTGAACACCTAACTTTTTAGCTGCATACGCTACTCCCTGCGCATGATTCCCAGCCGAAGAAGCAATTAATCCTTTTTGCTTTGCTTGATCATCTAACTTAACTATTTTATTATAAGCACCACGTAATTTAAATGCCCCTGTTTTTTGTAAGTTTTCTGGTTTAATATATACATCATTTCCACTTTCTAATGAAAAAGCTTCACTATGTATTAATTTTGTTTCCTCTATTACTTCATCTACCCTCTTTTTTGCAGCTTGAAAATCTTGTAATTCCAACAAAACAATCCCCTCCTTATTTTATACAAGTATAGCATAAAAAAATATTGATTTACATCAATATTTTTAGGATTTCTTTTTTATTTGTTTTTGTTTATGATCATACTCATAATTATTAAGTTCTAATTTATTCATTATTACTTGATAGTCTTCATCATATACTTCAACAATTGTTTCTAAAGACATGTCATCATCACGTAGCTTTGTATTTAGTATACTTACTAACATTGCAATATCTTTTGGTAACATTATATTTCACCCTTTTCTTGTAACATTTTTAAACAATGATAAATACCTTCTTCATCATTACTAGTAGTAATATAATTTGCTTTCTCTTTTACTTCCTCTACTGCATTTTCCATAGCCACACCAAATCCAGCAAATTCAATCATACTAAGATCATTATACCCATCTCCAAAAGAAATTAACTCTTCTTTTGTAATACCCATCTCTTTCATCAATGCATCAAGAGAAGCACCTTTATCAATCCCTTCTGCCATTACTTCAATAAAGAATGGTGCAGAACGATAAATACTCAATACCCCTTGATAAGGAGCTTTGAATTCATCAATAATACTAGCTACATAACTAGGTTCCCCTGTTAACAATACTTTATTACGACTAGTATCTACTACCTTCTTAAAATCATCAATATGACAAATAGACATTCTTGTTATTTCACTTTCATAAAGAACATATTCATCTTCTCCATCTTCACTAAGAATATTCGTATCATTATAACTAAGTGCACATAAATGATATTCTCTAGCACGATCAAATATTTCATCAATCAACTCTTTTTTCACCACTTTATCATATACACACTCCCCACTCATAAACTCTTGTACATTCGCACCATTATAAGATAATAAATATCCCCCATACTTATCCATCCCCAATTCTTTTGCTTCTGCCATTAAACCAGGAGTTGGTCTTCCAGATGCTAAAATAATTTTCACACCCTTACTTGCAAGCTCTATTAACATCTCTTTTGTTTTTGGTAAGATTTCTTTTTTATTCGATAGTAATGTTCCATCAATATCCAATGCAATCGCTTTATACTTCATCTCTTTATCTCCCTAATTTCATTTCTATTAATTTTATAAGTAAATCTGTATCTTTTTTCGTTCTTTTTGAATAATGGGTAGAATATCCTTTTTTTCTCTCTTTTTGTCCAATATGACGTTGCATCAAATACATATCAATATTATCATTTGTCACTTCAAATCCTCTAGGATTAATCACATCACTCCCCTTTGCTAGAACCAAAGCAGATAAACCATAATCTTGTGTTATTACTAAATCACCCTTTTGACATTCTTTTACAATCGCTAAATCAACTGCATCATTACCTGGATGAATCCCTACAACCTCACTATATTCATCCTCTATCTCATGATTATAATCACAATAAATAATCACTGGAACTTCTTGTTTCCTTGCTACCTGTACTATTTCCTTACGATCAGGACAAGCATCCCCATCAATTATAACTTTCATTATTCCACCACTATCTTTCTAGATCTTTGTACATTATTCCCTTGAGAATTAGTAACAGCATAAATCACTTCATAAAAACCAGCTTGTGATGTATCAACATCATTTTTTATAATCACAATTTCACCAGTAATATCATTTCCTAATCCATCACTTGCACTAACTCCTGCTAATGGATCAAAATAACTTCCTATTTCAATAGTCACTGTATCAACACCACTAAATGAAGGAATATTGTTATTATCACCAACATTTATTTTGATACGTAACGTTGTAGAAGAATTATTAGAAGCATCTCTTACAACAATACTTTCAATATAAGTACCCTCTTCTAAATATGTTTTTGATTCTATATATTCTTGTCCCTCTAAAAAATAAACAGTATAATCCATTGACTCATCACTTACAACTACCAAATCACTAGCAATCAATGTTGCTCCAGTAGCAACATTGACTTGTACAGACAATAAGCTTGCAGTTGGGTTGGTAGTATCTATCACTTGAATAGTAAAAGGATATTCTTTCCCTAAATAAATAATAGTGCAATTATAAGTACCTACTTCATTCATCACAGCACTAAGATTCAGTTCCGCATCTTCTTTTACTTGATCACTAGCAATAATATAATCACCAATATTTGTAGATATTTCTGACTTTCCATATTCATATACAAATGTATCTTTTTTTAGTTGAATCTCCTCAATATTTGTAGTTAATAAGAGTAACGAACAGCTACAAACAATAAAAAAAGTACTTATACACATAATAATTTTATTTTTCATGCTATCGCCCCCTTTAGGTTTCATTATAGCATATTTTTTAAAAGTACCATACTTTTAAGTATTAAAAATTGCATTTCATATGAAAAAAGTAGGTTTCCCTACTTTTATAATCTACTCAATACTTTTTCTTTTCCTAATAATGCAATTGAACTAGCTAAATCCGGTCCATGCATTGATCCAGTTGTAGCAATACGTAAAGGCATAAATAACATTTTCCCTTTTGCACCAGCTTCTTTTTGTGTTGCTTTAATACATGCTTGCACACTTTCTCTAGTCAATTCATCTTCGTCATTTATCATCTTCTTAAAGACAGCTAACGTATTATCAATACCTTCTTGTTGCATAAAATCACTAGCTTCTTGATCTAATTCAATAGTATCTTCAAAGAATATTTTTACCAACTCTACAATCTCTTTACCAAAAGATAATTGTTCATGATAAACAGCTACTAATGCTTTTACCCATTGGTCACTATGATTACTTAAATCATATGCTTCTTCTAAAAATGGTGTACACAAACAAACAACATCTTCTAAACTTCTTTCTTTAATATAACGATTATTAACCCAAGTTAACTTATCTTTATCAAACATAGAAGGAGATTTAGATAATCGATGTTCATCAAAAATAGAAATCAATTCTTCTTTTGAGAATATTTCTTGTTCCCCTTCAGGAGACCAACCTAACAATGACATGAAGTTAAACATAGCATCTGGTAAATATCCTTCTTCTTTATATTGAGAAACGAATTGCATAATTGATTCATCTCTTTTTGATAATTTCTTTCTTTGTTCATTTACAATTAATGTCATATGACCATAAGTAGGTGCAGTCCATCCTAACATTTCATAAATCATTAATTGTTTAGGAGTATTACTTAAATGTTCTTCTCCTCTAAATACATGAGAAATTTCCATTGTATAATCATCAATAACTACTGCATAATTATAAGTTGGTATTCCATTTGCCTTTACTAAAACCCAATCACCAATATCTTGTGATTCAAAAGAAACATGTCCACGAATCATATCCTCAAAAGCATATGTTTTTCCTTCTGGTACACGAACACGAATAGTATAAGGTGTTCCTTTAGCTTCCAATGCTTCCACTTCTTCTTTGGAAAGATTTGCACACTTACGATTATACATCGGTGCCATTCCTGCATCACTTTGACGAGTATGTTCTTCTTCCAATTCTTCTGGAGTACAAAAACACTTATAAGCACATCCCATTTCTAATAACTTTTCTGTTACCTCACGATAAATGTCTAAACGTTCCATTTGACGATAAGGAGCATACTTTGGATTTGGATTTAATGGAGATTCATCTGGAGTAATCCCTAACCAAGCTAAGTTTTCTAACTGACTAGCTTCTCCACCAGCGATATTTCTCTCAATATCCGTATCCTCTAAACGAAATACAAAATCACCATCATGATGTTTTGCGAATAAATAATTAAATAAAGCGGTTCTAGCACCACCTATATGTAAATGTCCAGTTGGACTTGGAGCATAACGTACTCTTACTTTTGTCATTCTATTTTCCTTCTTTCCTTAATAATACAACTGCTTGTGCTTGCATACCCAATCCTTCACCAATCCACCCTAGCTTTTCACCACGAGTTGCCTTGATATTCACATCTTCGATATTACAACATAATACACGACTAATGTTTTCTCTCATAGTTGGAATATACACAGCTAATTTAGGCTTTTCTGCCAAAACGATGGCATCTAAATTATTAATAACATATCCTCGCTCTTTCATCATTACATACGTTTTTTCTAATAATACCAATGAATCAATCCCAGCATACTGGGGATCAGAATCACTAAAATGGGTTCCAATATCACCCAATCCAAGTGCTCCTATCACACTTTCAATAATTGCATGTACTAAAACATCAGCATCACTATGACCAAGTAACCCTTTTTCAAAAGGAATCTCTACTCCTCCTAAAATAAGCTTACGATCTGGTACTAATTGATGAATATCGATAGATTGTCCAATTCGATACATATGTCTTCACCTCAAGGACCATTTTATCATAATGCCCTACATTATACAAAAAGAACTTCAAAAATATGAAGTTCTAAGCGTTCTTTTTAGAAGCATGTATAAATGCTTCAAATAATGGATGTGGTTTATTTGGTCTAGAACCGAATTCAGGATGGAATTGTCCAGCCACATAAAATGGATGATCCTCTAATTCAATAATTTCCACTAAATCCCTCTCTAAATTAACTCCCACAATATTCATTCCATGTCTTTCAAGAACATCACGATAATTGTTATTAAATTCATAACGATGACGATGTCTTTCTTGAATATCACTTTGTTTATAAGCTTCACTAGCTTTTGAACCTGGAAGAATATGACAATCATAAACTCCTAGTCTTTGTGTTCCACCTAGATTTTGTAAATCTTGATCTTGCATCAAATGAATTAATGGATGTTTTGTAGTTGGATCAAATTCAATACTATTTGCATTATCTAACCCACATACATTTCTAGCAAACTCTATTGCCATTAATTGCATTCCTAAACAAATCCCAAAACAAGGAACTTTATTTTCTCTAGCATGAGTTACTGCACAAATAATTCCTTCAATACCTCTATGTCCAAAACCACCAGGTATAATCACACCAGCATTTCCAGCTAATTTATCAGCTACATTTTCTTTAGTTATTTCTTCACTATCAACCCAATTAATATTTACTTTCACATCTTCATAATAACCAGCATGATGTAATGATTCATTTACTGACAAATAAGCATCTGGAAGCTCTGTATACTTTCCAACTAAAGCAATTGAAATCTCTTGCTTTAATCCTTTTACACGATCAATTAATTGATCCCATTCCACCATATCAGCCTTAGGTGCATCCACACGTAAATGTTCCAATACCAATTCATCCATACCTTGTTCTAATAACATTTTTGGTAACTCATACAATACTTCTACATCATAATTAGAAATAACTGCTCTAGTAGGTACATTACAGAACAATGAAATTTTTTCTTTTAATTCATCTTCTATATATTTTTCACTACGACAAACAATAAAGTCTGGTTGAATACCATACCCTCTTAATTCTTTTACACTATGTTGTGTTGGTTTTGTTTTTACTTCATGACTCGCACCAATAAAAGGTAATAAAGTCGTATGAATATAACATGTATTTTCTATTCCTAAATCCAAACGAACTTGGCGAATTGCTTCAATAAAAGGTAAACTTTCAATATCTCCCACCGTTCCACCAATTTCAGTAATCACAATATCCGCATTTGTACTTTCTCCAGCTTGATAAATCTTTTCCTTTATCTCATTTGTAATATGAGGAACTACTTGTACAGTCGCTCCTAAATATTTTCCAGCACGTTCTTTTGAAATAACATTATTATAAATTCTTCCTGTTGTAATCGAACAATTTCTATTTAATTCTTCATCAATAAATCTTTCATAGTGACCTAAATCTAAATCCGTTTCCGCTCCATCTACCGTTACAAAAACTTCGCCATGTTGATATGGTGACATTGTTCCTGGATCCACATTAATATAAGGATCTAACTTTTGCATACACACCTTTAATCCACGTTGTTTTAAAATACGTCCCAAAGAAGCTGCCGTTAATCCTTTACCTAACCCTGAAACTACTCCACCTGTTACAAATATATATTTCATATAATTCCCCTTTACTATATCTAGCTTTTACCTATTATGTTTATAAAACAAAAAAAGCCCTTTGCAGGGTTGTGCACTTTAGTGCCCTTTAATATACTATCAAATCATTGCCTATATTACAAGCCTTTTGTGTTTAAACAATAAAAAAAGAGCCTAAGCTCTATTTTTACGATCAGGTGCTTTTTTGGGAGAGGAGACACCTGATCAGTTTGTATTATGTTCATCGACCGTGCTATAGATTTTTTGGGAGAGGGATCTATAACACTTCTATCGACAAGACATATCCTACTAAAGGTATATGAATTGAATGTGAACTTTGTATTTATTTGTCATTTTTTTATACAAAAATTATTTTTTTATGATATTTTCATAGTTTTTTATGTAAACAATAACTATAGATGCCTAATTGAATAAAAAAACAACCCAAAGGTTGTTTAAGCTGACTTTTCTTTTTTTCTTTCTTTACGTTGTTTCTTTTCCATTACACGACGATTTTGCGCATATTCTTTAACTTGCACATTTACACGTTTGTTTCCTGAAACAATCGCACTTGTAAACTCTAAATTTGACTTTGGAGAAACAACAACACGTTTCCCACTTTCTAAATATATTTCTAATGTTCTAGGATCAGTAATTATTTTTGTAAGCCTAGGTGCTGGATCACTAATAGTTTCTATTGACATTAAGTTATACTCTTTTGTTTTTCTTAAACGATAATGAACTTCTAAAGTCTTACGTGTAATAGAATACCCACTAGGTCTAAACCCTAGCAAATAACCATAAATAATTAAACCAAATGCTGCAACCGTAAGTGCTCCTGTAAAATCCCCTTGAAAAATTAATATTACAAAATAAATGAAATAAAACAGTTCAAAATATAACACTGCAGGAATTAATCTTTTCTTAAATACTTTTGTTTCCATAATGCCCCTCCAATTTTTAAATATTATACCATTGTTATTTGACTATAACAATTATAAGAAATAGTTTCTATTCCTTATAATTACCATACTCATAAAAAGAAAGGACGGGAACTAACCCGCCCTTCATTATTTTTGTTTGGTTGTAAATCAATTATTACATTACACCTTTTGCTTGTTGTTTTTCGTAAACTAATAAGAATGGTGTATAAACTAATACTGCAACAGCGATTACGATAGCTTGTGACACAGCCCCTTGCCATGCACCACCTGTAGCTAAGAAACCAAGTAATACTGGTGGAGTTGTCCAAGGCACTGAAATACATACGTAAGGACAGAATCCGATAGCTGATAAAATATAACCAATGATGATAGTAATACATGGTGTGAATACAAATGGAATACCTAAGATTGGATTTAATACCATTGGTACACCGAATGTAACTGTTTCATTGATGTTGAATAAACCTGGAACGATTGATAAACCAGCAACTGCTCTATTATCTTCACGTTTAGAGAAGATGAAGATTGCGATTACTAAACCAAGAGTAACCCCAGATCCACCGAATTCACCAAACATTTGTAAGAATCCCATGTTTACTAAGTATTCTGGAGTTTCTCCATTTTCAAAAGCAGTAGTATTAGCTAATGTTAAAGGAGTATATAATGTTTCTTTAACAGCTGATAACATGTTGTTACCATGAATACCTACTAACCAGAATAACATGATTAAGATATAAATTACCATTACACCTGGAATAGATGTACCTACAGCAACTAATGGTGACATTAATGAAGCGATAACGTCATTTAAATATAACCCAGTAGCCATTTGGCAAACCATACCAATTGTTGAAGTTAATAATAATACTAAGAATGCAGGAATTAATGCTTCGAATGCACGAGCAACACCTGGTGGTACCATTTCTGGCATTTTAATTTTTAATGCATCTTTTTTCATTAACCAGCAGTAGAATTCTACAGCTAAGATAGCAATGAACATACCAGTGAATAAACCAGTAGCTCCTAATGCATTACTAGAAATACCTGTGAAAGCATCTCCTAAATCTCCTGTGAAAGAAGTTTGAGTAACTGAAATCCATGCAGCTAATCCTAAGATCCCTGGGAAATAACCAGCATAATCTGCTCCTAAATTCCATACTCCAATTTCATAAGCGATACCAAAAGTGATACCAACTGTGATACAAGAAATTGTTGCAAAGCTAATTGCGTTGAATGCTACATTTGTAAATTCTAACGCCATGATAGGGCTCCATAATAAACCTAACCCTGATGATTCATTTACCAATACGCAAGTCCATAAAACCCCAATCGCACCAGCAATTGTTAAAGGCATGAATGTTTGGAATGCATTTTTGATAGATGATAAATACTTGTTTTGACTACACCAAGCGCCTACGCGCCCAAGAGTATCAGCAACTTTGTCCATATTTGTTTCCTCCCTTAAATATTTTTGACACTTCTAATTATAGTAATGAAAGCGCTAAATGTCAACCGCTTTCAAAAAGAAAAGTATGGTATTTTTAAACCAAAAACCATACTTATTAAAAAGTCCTTATTTTATCGGCGTTTTTTTAGTATTTAACAATAAAAATAACGCTTATTTTTTGCAAAAAAATGCAAAATAAGCGTTATTTCTTAGAATTCTTTGATTGTTTTTACTACATTTTCAACTGAAAAACCATACTTTTCAAATAATAATGGTGCTGGTGCTGATGCTCCAAAGGTATCCATTGTAATATATTTTCCTTGTAATCCTGCAAACTCACCCCAAGATAATTTAGAACCGGCTTCTATTATTAAACGATTCGCTACTTCTAAAGGTAAGATAGCTTGTTGATAACTTATTGGTTGTTCTTTAAAGATATCCATACAAGGCATACTTACAATACGAATATTTTTATCTGTTATTTGTTTTTTAGCTTCTACTGCAAGTGAAACTTCTGATCCACTGGCAATAATTAATATATCTGGTGTTCCTTGACAATCATCAATCACATAGCCACCTTTTAATGCTTCTTTACTTGAACCTGGTAACTGCGGTAAATTTTGTCTTGTTAAAACTAAGGCAGTAGGTGTACTAGTGGAAGTTAGGGCACTATACCATGCTACATTTGTTTCCATTGCATCACATGGACGATAGACATGGAAGTTAGGTTGCGCACGTAACATTGTTAATTGTTCTACTGGTTGATGCGTTGGACCATCTTCCCCTACTCCAATACTATCATGTGTTAATACATAATTTAATGGTAAGTTCATTAACGAACTTAAACGAGCCATTGGTTTTACGTAATCACTAAATACAAAGAAGGTAGATACATACGTAGTTAATCCCCCATGTAACATAATTCCATTTCCAATTGCAGCCATCGCTATTTCACGTACTCCATAATGCATATTTCTACCTGCATAGTTTTCGCTATCAAAATCACCTACACCATTTAAATATGTTTTGGTAGATGGTGCTAAGTCTGCTGATCCGCCCATAAAATTAGGTAAGATATCTTTTATTTTATTCATTACAACACCAGAATTATTACGTGTTGCTTCTGCTTTTTCTTCAAAATCAAAGAAGCTTTCATCACTATCTAATAATTCTTTTGTACTCATTTCAAAATATTGTTTCCATGATTCATGCATTTCTGGATACACTTGGAAATATGCATCTTGCATCATTTGCCATGCTTCATAAGCTAAATCACTCGTTTCTTTTGATAATGCCACATGATCATAAACATCTTGATCTACTTGGAAATGCGCTTCTGGGTCCATTCCTAATGTTTCTTTTAATGCTTTTACATTATCAACTCCTAATGGTTCTCCATGTGCAGAAGCTTTTCCTTCTTTAGCTGGACAACCTTTTCCAATCTTTGTTTTTACTTCAATAAAAGTTGGTTTTCCATTCTTATCATTTGCTTTTTCTAAAGCACTTAAAATCTCTTCTAAGTTATCTCCATCTTCTACTACATACGTATTAAATCCAAAAGCTTCCATTCTACCACATACATTTTCAGTAAATGCAATATCTGTACTACCTTCTATTGAAATTTGATTCGAATCATATAACACAACTAGATTTTCTAATTTCAACGTTCCCGCTAAAGAAAAAGCCTCACTAGAAATACCTTCCATCATACAACCATCTCCACCTAATACATAAGTATTATGATTAAATAGTTCATATCCAGGTTTATTAAAAGTAGCTGATAAATGTCTTTCTGCAATAGCCATACCGACTGCCATTGCCATCCCAGCTCCTAAAGGTCCCGTTGTCGCTTCTACACCTGGTGTATGAAGATATTCTGGATGTCCTGGTGTTAAAGAATCAAATTGTCTAAATTCTTTTAAATCATCCAATGATACACCATATCCAAATAAGTGCAACATGCTATACAACAACCCTGATCCATGCCCTCCAGATAAAATAAAACGATCTCTATTCATCCATTGTGGATAATTTGATGAATGTTTCATCACCTTTCCCCACAAAGCATACGTCATTGTTGCTGCTCCTAAAGGCAATCCCGGATGCCCTGAATTTGCTTTTTGAATCGTGTCTGCACTTAAGCATCTAATTGTACTAATTACTTTTCTATCCATTGTTAGTCCTTTCCAAATACCTTAACATAATCATTTTTAAACTTTTCCAATCCTTCACTTGTTAGTGGATGTTTTAACATCTGTTCAATTAACGAATATGGGATTGTTGCAATATCTCCACCCGCTTTTGCACATTCAATAACATGTGTTGCATTACGTACACTAGCACATATTATTTTTGAACGAATATTGTGCTTAGCAAAAACTTCTGAAATATCACGAATTAACTGCATACCATCCATTGATATATCATCCAATCGACCAATAAAAGGAGAAACATACGTAGCTCCAGCTCTTGCTGCAAGCAAGGCCTGAGGAACATTAAAAATCAATGTTAAGTTCGTATTGATTCCTAACTTACTTAATTCCTTACAAGCGATTAAACCTTCTGGTGTAGTTGGCAACTTTATTACCATATTAGGATGAATAGAAGCTATTTCTTTACCTTCTGCTATCATATCTTTTGCAAGTAATGTTGTTGGCTTTACTTCCCCACTAATTGGTCCATCCACTATATCTGTTATTTCTTTAATAACTTCATGAAAATCACGACCTTCTTTAGCAATGATAGATGGATTTGTGGTAACGCCACAAATAACACCCATTGCATTTGCTTTTTTAATTTCTTCTATATTTGCTGTATCTAAGAAAAAAAACATGTTTAACCTTCTCCTTTCTTTCGTTAATTTATATCATGATTTTATACAAGGTTGTATATGATGTCAAGAAAGAAATACTTTCTTTCAAAACATGAAAAAACAAACATAAACAAACATAAACAAACATTGGCTAAAACAAAAAAAGACAATTTCTTGCCTTAATAATGTACAGTAACCGTATTCTCTTCAAATTGATTATAATGATATCTATTTAAAGAATATTCAAATATAACCCCACTACTTAAATAACTAACCTTTTCTACTTGAAAGAAAGGTTCCTTTTCACTTAGTTCTAAATATTGTTGTTCTAAAGGTGTTGATAATTCACCAGTAATTGTTTTATGAGAGCTTTGGATTTTTAATCCCAACTCATCTTCTATATAAGCATAAATAGAATTAGATACATTTTCTAATCGAAGATTCGCAATAACCGATATAGGCATATAGATAATTTCCAGTACATACGGTATTTCTTCTAAATACCTAGCACGAATAACATGATAAACAAAAGAACCTTCTTCTATTTGAAGTTTTTTTGAAATTTCTAAATCACTAGGAATAACCGAAAATTCTACTACTTCACTACGAATACGATAAAATCCCTGATACTTCCCTGTTAACCCTACACCATAACGATCCCCTTTTTTTAATACATCATCATTACTAGGATCATAATCTTTTACAAAAGTACCCGCACCACGTCGACGTACAATCAGTCCTTCTTTTACTAAAATATCCAATGCTTTTTTCATTGTTTCTTTGTTACAATGATAAGTCACACATAAAACATACTCATAAGGAAGCTTTTGACCGTAAGTATATGTTTGTTCTATAATTTTTTCACGAATATCATCCGCTATATCAATATACTTCACCATTGTCATACCCCTCCTCTATAAAAATTGTATCGTTTTTACTATAGTACCATCTAAATCATAAATAGTAAATATATCATTCTCTAAAACACCATAGCTATTCACTCCTTCTTTAGAAAGAGAAATAGATGATGGATTAATAACATATTGCCCATCTTGTTTGCAAGCAATAGCCTTATGAATATGCCCATATGCAAAAACACAGTCCTTAGCCATATCCGGAATACCCTCATACAAATGTCCATGTGTTAAGAAAAAATCAATTCCATTTAAGTTTACCTTTTTATAATCAGCCATCACATCAAACTCTAATACCATTTGATCCACTTCTGCATCACAATTCCCACGAACCGCAATAATATCCTCTTTATACCCATTCAATAACTTTAATACAGCTTGACAATCATAACCTTTAGGTAATTGATTTCTAGGCCCATGATACAAAACATCTCCTAAAATAACAATCTTATCCATCTCTTGTTTTTCATACTCATCCATCACTTTTCTTAAATAATAAAAAGAACCATGAATATCACTTATAAACAAAACTTTCATATAGACTCCTATCCTACTGTTAGCTCATCTAACAATATATATAAATATACTTTATCCTTATCCAACTCACAAATCCCATACTCTTTTATAAACAATTCAATAACATCATCATCAAACCGATAACCATATGCCTCTAAATTATAACGCAAAGAACGTAATCCAATGGCTATATCTAAATAACGATCACATACCCCTATTCCTACAATATCAATATATCCTACTAATTCTAATCCATTCATCATAATATTAGGCATACAAACATCACCATGACATAAAACCAAATCCTCTTGTGTTGGTAAATATTCTAATAGTTTTTGATAAACTGCATCAATACTCCATCCTTTTAATTCTTTTTCAAAATGACTTGGATTAATAGTTTTATCTTTTATGCTTTGTTCTACTTGTTTTATTTTTTGTTCCAAAGAATGGTTATGTGGTAACCCACTAGGATCTATTTCATGAAATTGACGAATTAAAGAAGCATATTTTTGGATAACTTGTTCTTTTGGATAACTTTTCAATAATTCTTGAAACATCACACCTGGCAAGAACTCCATCATACAATAAAACTCACAACCAACCATACCATAACGATATATCTTTGGCACTTTACAAAAAGATTGAAGCCATTCAAAATTAATAGCTTCCAAAACAACTTCTTCCCTAGATGATTTTTTAATAACAATATCTTTTTCCTTAAAACCATCAATATATCCCTTTTTTATAATGTATACTTCATCTTTGGAAAAACCAATAGGTGGTTTCACCCAAGGCTTCGCCTCTAGACCAGGTATTCTACTTAACATATTATCTCCTTTAAAAAAAGATGCCTAAGCATCCTCAATTGCATAACGTACAATCGTTTTTAAATCCTCTTCCGCTACCTTTTTAGGATTATTTAAATAAATCTCATGGTGCATACCGACTAACTTCATGTTCTCTACTGTAATATATTCCATGATTTGTTTCGTTGTATTAATTTCTGTATGATATGCTCCTCTATGTAACATTTGAACACATCTTCCTTCTTTAAACTTCTTATAATAAACATCCATAATATACGGATTATCCGTCTTATGAAGTAAATGTGATTTACATATATCTATTATTGATTCATTCACTTCTTCTACTAAAGCCATCATTAATGTGAATGGAATCATTTGTTTTCTAGTAACATCAAAATGTGCATTATCATATGTATCCCAAATTCCTTCTAATGGAGGAGTAGTATACGTAATTCCTTCTTCCTTTAGAATTTCACGAACTTCTTTTACAATCATAAACAATGCATCTGATTTTAGAACAAATTCAGAAACATTAGGATTACCTATTCCTCTAATCATAATATATCCAACTTCTTGTACATTCGCAATCATAATTTTCTTTGATGAAGCATCATAATGTTCTTTATATTTTTTTTTCACATCAACACTACCCATAATATCACTCCTTTATTACTTTTTCTATTATATCGTTTTTTTACAAATATTACTATGGTTTTTATTGATTTAGGTAAAAAAATAAGCTTTCGCTTATCTTTTAACCTCTTTTAATTGTTTTAATTACAATTGGTTCATAAGGACAATCAGAACGATCACGACTAGCACTTACAATTTTATCAATTACTTCTAAACCACTAGTTACTTTTCCAAATGCAGCATATTGTCCATCTAAATGAGGTGCATCATGATGCATAATAAAGAATTGACTAGATGCTGAATCAGGAACATTTGTTCTTGCCATTGATAATACTCCACGAGTATGAATTAAATCATTTGCTACACCATTCGTTCTAAACTCACCTTTAATAGAAGCTGCATCTTTGTGATTCATCTTCTTATCAAATCCACCACCTTGAATCATAAACCCAGGGATTACACGATGAAAAATCAATCCTGCAAAGAAATCTTCATCCATTAATTTTAAAAAGTTTGCTACAGATATAGGTGCTACTTCAGGATATAATTCCCCTTCCATCACATCTCCACTTTCCATTTCAATAATAAATTTATCAGCCATTATACTTCCTCCGTTTGTTCTATTTTCTCTTTTTTATTTTTAAATAAAAATACTTTAATTAAAATCAAAACCACACATGCCATTCCTACGATTGGCACAATTATACTAACCAACTCAAATTGATATGCTGTCGCAACAACCAAACACAACCCAATAATATTACACACACCAGATAATGTTTTACTTGGTTTCATTAAAAAAAACAATGCCCCAGCATTTACTAAAAATAATCCTATCACTAACATAGCTTCCATATTTTTGCCCTTCCTATCTACCAAAAGAATAAACTATTTTGCATCTTTTGTAAAGATTAGTTACTTATGATAACTTTCATTTTTCATAATTTTAAAAGCTCGATATATTTGTTCTACTAAAATTAATTTCATTAACTGATGTGGAAATGTCATCTTTGAAAAAGATAAAGAAAAATCAGCACGATTTAAGATATCTTTTGCATGTCCTAAAGAACCACCAATAACAAATACAATCGTACTTTTACCATTAATCATACATTGTTCCATCTTATTAGATAACTCCAATGAATCAATCTGTTTTCCTTGAACATCTAAAACAATAACATAGTCATCTTGTTTTATTTTTGATAATACTTTGAAACCTTCTTTTTCTTTAATCATTTGTGCTGTTGCATCCGAACATTTATCAGGGATACTCTCATCACTTACTTCAATATATTCTATCTTTGTATAAGCTTGTAAACGTTTTGTATACTCTTTTATTCCTTCTAGTAAATACTTTTCTTTTAATTTACCAATCGTAATAACTTTAACCAACACGTTTCTTTCCTCCACTAACAATATTCACCTGACTAGCAACACGAATATTTTTAAAGTCACAACCTTCACTAACAAATATTCTTTGATAAGTTTGCAGTGCTACTTCAGGACTATTTGCTTGATCACTTAAATGTGCTAAAACAATTTCCTTGGTATTATCCCCAAGTACACTTGCCATTAAATAAGCACTATATTCATTATTTAAATGCCCTTCATCTCCATAAATACGATTTTTTAAAAACAAAGGACGATTCGTTGCCATTAACATCTCCACATCATGATTACTTTCAATAATATAATAATCCATATTATATAAATACTCTTTATTCTTTTGTGAAACATAACCACTATCTGTTAAATATAGTAAACTCTCTTGTCCTTTTAATACAAAACCTAAAGGACTAGTTGCATCATGAGAAAGAGGCAAAGGCATAATATGAATTCCTTTTAAACATATCTCTTGATAAGGTATTAAAATATGGGTATCTTTTTGTTCTTTTAAACAACCTTTACCAGCATATACTATATTTGTATCAAAAATATGAATATTTTTATTATGATCATAATGATCATGTGTTAATAGTACATAATCAATATCTTCTAATGTAAATCCTAGTGTAGATAATTTATAGACTAATTGTTTTTTTGAAATACCACAATCAATTAAGATTCCTGTATTATTATCATAAACAAAAGCACTATTTCCTTTTGAACCACTAGCTAATATATGATATTCCATCTTTTCCTCCTAAAACAAAAAGCGTACAAAGTACGCTTTCTATTATTTAAGTCCGTATTTTTTATTGAATCTATCAACACGACCATCAGCACTAGCAAATCTTTGTTTTCCAGTGTAGAATGGATGACAATTTGAACAAGTATCAACACGTACTTCGTTTAATACTGAACCTGATTCAAATTCATTTCCACATGATGTACACACAACTTTTACTGTTTTATAATTTGGATGTATTCCTTGTTTCATTTCTATATTCTCCTTCCGCCTTATAGCCTTAAACTACAAAGTAAGTTTGCCCTAGTATAATATCATTATTATAAGTAAATTTCAAGCTTTTTTTCATCTTTACTTAATCGATCTCTCTACGAGTAATTCTAGCCCCTAAAGAAATTAATTTTTGATCAATATTTGAATATCCTCTATCAATATGATACACATTACCTATTTCTGTAACTCCATTTGCAATTAATGCTGCTACAACTAAAGCTGCACCACAACGTAAATCAGTTGCTTGTACGCTTGTTCCAGTTAAAGGAGTTGATCCATGAATATAAGCCATACTATCGCATTTTTCAATATTTGCTCCCATTTTATTTAACTCATCACAATGTTTAAATCGTTCTGGATAAATTGTTTCTACTACTTGTGAACATCCTGATGCTTGTGTTAACAAAGTAGTTAATGGTTGTTGTAAATCAGTTGCAAAACCTGGATAGATTTGTGTTCGAATATCGGTTGCCACTAAATTATCAAGACCACCATATACAATAATACTATCTCCAACAATCTCCATCTTTGTTCCCATTTCTCGTAATTTAGAAGTCACAGCTTCTAAATGTTGAGGAATAACATTTTGGACGATTACTTTCTCTCCTGCAGCAGCTGCAATAACTAAGAAAGTTCCAGCTTCAATACGATCAGGAATAATTTCATGGTCACAACCATGTAAAGACTCTACTCCATCAATTGTAATAGTGTCTGTTCCAGCACCTCGAATATTAGCACCCATCTTTGTAAGTAAGTTAACAACATCAATAATCTCTGGTTCTTTTGCAGCATTTTCAATAATCGTACGTCCTGTTGCTTTCACTGCCGCAAGCATAATATTAATGGTAGCTCCAACAGATGCAAAATCCAAATAGATTGTTGCTCCTTTTAATTCCTTTGCTTCAATAACATGACACCCATTTACAAACTCAACAGTTGCTCCTAAAGCTTCAAATCCTTTGATGTGTAAATCAATAGGACGTGGTCCTAAGAAACATCCACCTGGTGCACGCATTGTTACTTTTTTACATTTCCCCAGTAAAGCTCCCATTAAATAATAGGAAGCACGTAATTTATCTACCGCTTCTGATACTAATGAAATATTTTCTAAATGTGTTGGATCAATAATTAATGTATCTTCTTCCAATGCAACATTACAATTTAATTCTTTTAATAAGACACCTAAAGCGTCTACATCTGATATTTCAGGTACACCATAAATAGTAACAGGACCATCAGCTAGGACTGTTGCCGGAATTAATGCTACCGTAGCATTCTTTGCTCCACTAACAACAACTGTACCATTTAATTTATGTCCACCTTCAATTGCAATAACTTCAGCCATTATAGTCCTCCTTTTTTACTCTTACTACTATAAACTAATTTAGGCTTAAAAACAACATATTTCCATGTTTGTGCAAAAGATAACAGTACTTCTTAAATTGTTCTAAATAGAATTTGTCATTTATACAATTTTTGCAATAAAAAAAAGGCTTTCGCCTTTTTTTATTTTTATTATGCTTTGTCAACAGAACCGAATAATTCCATTTTTTCTTTTACACAAAGTTTGATTCCTTCAAACCCTGGATTTAATAATTTACGAGGATCAAATCCTTTACCTTCTAAATCTTTACCAGCTTCAATATATTTTCTTGTAGCTTCTTGGAAATATAATTGACATTCTGTATTTACATTGATTTTAGAAACTCCTAAAGAAATTGCTTTTGCAATCATTTCAGCAGGAATACCAGTACCACCATGTAATACTAAAGGTAATATTCCAGTAGTTTCTTGAGTAGCAGCTAATGCTTCAAAATCTAAACCAGTCCAGTTTTCAGGATATTTACCATGGATATTTCCGATACCTGCAGCTAAGAAATCAACACCTAAATCAGCGATTAATTTACATTCTTTTGGATCAGCAACTTCACCTTTACCAACTACACCATCTTCTTCTCCACCAATAGAACCAACTTCAGCTTCTACTGATTTTCCACTTGCATGACAATATGCTACGATTTCTTTTGTTTTTTCGATATTTTCTTCAATTGAATAATGAGACCCATCAAACATAATAGAACTAAATCCAGCATCAGCTGCTGCTTTAGCACCTTCATAACTACCATGATCTAAATGTAAAGCTACAGGTACAGTGATTTTTAAATCATCCATCATTGCACTAACCATTGCGCTTACAGTTTTGAATCCACACATATATTTAGCAGCCCCTTCAGATACTCCTAAAATAACAGGTGAGTTTAATTCTTGTGCAGTTAATAATACTGCTTTTGTCCATTCTAAGTTATTGATATTGAATTGTCCAACCGCATATTTCCCTGCAGTTGCTTTGTTTAACATTTCTGTTGCAGATACTAATCCCATATAAAATCTCCTTTTCTTTTTTTCAGGTATATAATACTATCTTTCGTGAAAAAATTCTACTACTTTATTCTTATTTTTACGCATTTTATTGTTTTATAAGCGCTTACTTTCCTTGAAAGAGCCATCCCTCATCATTGTGGTAAATCATTTGTTTTGACATACCCCCATCTATGACAATCGTTTCACCTGTCAAAAAGCTAGCTTTTTGACTTGTAATAAACAATACAGCCTCTGATATATCTTTGGGTTTCCCCACTCTTCCAACTGGAATAGACTGTTCATCCAAACAATCAAACACCTCTGTTTCTTCCACATCAATCCATCCTGGTGCGATTGCATTGACTTGAACATAAGGACTAAGAGAATTACTTAAAGCATGTGTTAAAGCTACTATGCCACCTTTTGCACTAGCATAAGCTTCCCCATCTTTTTGAGATTGAAAAGCTCTAGATGATGCAATATTTACTATCTTGCCTTTGTTCTTTATTAGTTCTTCTTTACATAGCCTACTTAATTCATAAGGAGCTTTTAAGCCTATTGCTAGTGTTCGATCAAACATCTCATAACTACAATCACTTAAAATCCCTTTACTACCAACACAAGCATTATTTATTAGAATATCGATTGTTTCTAATTTCTCTTTGCAAAATTGAATAAACGATACTAAGACTTCCTTGTTAGCCACATCTCCATTATAAAAAAAGAGCTTTTCACACTTTAAATATTGATCCAACTCCTCATTACTATCCACCATACAAACAGTAGCACCTGCTGCTAAATAATCCAAACAAATCTGTTTACCAATGCCATGATTCCCACCTGTTACAATAACTCCTTTATTTAAAAATTCCATACATACCTCCCAAAATATTTGCTACCATTATATCATAGTTTTATGCTATACTGTAGAGCGAGGTGATACTATGCACAAACTAGCGTGCCCTAAATGTTTTGAACCATTACACATTCAAAATAATTCCTATATATGTTCCAACAATCATTGCTTTGATATCGCTAAAAGCAAATATATCAATCTATTACTAAATCCTGTGAAAGCAACAAATAATCCTGGTGATAGTAAAGAAAGTTTACTAGCTAGAAAAGCTTATTTAGATAATCATTATTATGATTGTATTTTACATACTGTAGAAGATACTATTAAAAAATACCAAAAAGAATCAATGCATCTTTTGGATCTTGGTTGTGGCCAAGGATATTATACAAAATCTTTCCAAGAAGACTTAGGAAAGGAACATACCTATTATGGTTTAGATATTTCTAAAGTTGCCATAAATATGGCTACTAAATATACAAAAGATATTTATTGGATAGTTGGTAATTCAAAAGCGTTGCCTTTTTCTAACCAATCTCTCGATATCATTACGGCGATGTTTACAGTAGTAAACAACGAAGAACTAGAAAGAACATTAAAAGATGATGGATACATCATTCATGTTACAGCGAACCCTAATCATTTAATTGAAATCAAAGAACTAATCTATGATGAAATAAAAATAAAAAGTGATCAATACATCCGTCTTCCTTTCCAAACAATAGAAAGTTATGACTTAACACAAAAGGTTTCTATCCCTTGTCGAGGCGATGCTCTAAACCTACTAATGATGACTCCCCATTATTATCATATCAAAAAAGAAAGAAGACATGTTCTTGATACCCTTTCATCCCTTGATGTTACCGTAGATATCAAAGTAACCGTTTATAAAAAAGAAGAAAAATAAAAATATCGAACATTTGTTCGATATTTTATTTTCTTTGAAAGTTTGGATCAAACCTTAATGTATATAGTTCCATTTCATCAATAGATTGCCGTATACAAAGTAATTCTTGCTTCGTCAATTCAATATCACTAGCTCCTATATTCTCCTCAATACGCTCTATTTTACGCATTCCAGGAATAGGAACTACTTGTTCTTGATGCATTAACCAAGCTAGTGCTATTTGTGCTGCTGTTTTGCCTTTTTTACTTGCAAGCATTTGAATATATTCTATTAATTTTCTATTTTCTTCCATAATTCGTGGATCAAAACGAGGTTGACGACTACGAGGGTCATCACTTGTAAACTCTTGATAAAAATCAAGTTTCCCTGTTAAAAAAGCTTTCCCTAAAGGAGCATAAGCAACAAAGCCAATTCCTAATTGTTCCAATCGTTGTTTATATCCACTTCCTTCTACTTCTCGACATAACAAAGAATATTCATTTTCAACCACACTCAATGGACAAACCTTATGAGCACGTTCTACTAATTCAATTGGTGCTTCTGACATACCCCAATATTTTATTTTACCCAAATCCATTAATTCTTGCATCGTCGTAGCTACTGTTTCAATCGGTGTATTATTATCTACTCGATGTAAAAAATATAAATCAAGATAATCAGTTTGTAATCTTTCTAATGTTTCTTCTATTGCTTCAAAAATCACTTCTTTGCTTGCATCATATACTTGTTTCCCATCTCTTTGTATAATCCCACATTTACTTGCTAAAACATAACTATCACGAGGATAATCCTTCAAAGCTTCTCCTAACAAAGATTCATTATATAAAACATCTCCATTTTCTTGTACTGCTTGATAAGATTGAGCAGTATCAAAAAAACGAATTCCTTTACAATAACCTTCTTGAATTACTTTGATCATTTCGAATGGTTCTTTTGCTTGACCAAACCCAGTAGTCATACCCATACATCCCATTCCTAACACACTTACTTCTAAACCTTGTTTCCCTAATTGAATTGTTTTCATAGTTATCTCCTAATATATAGTATAATCCTTTTTCAAATATAAAAAAAGCCTCTCGGCTTTTAATCAGGTATTATGGATACAGATTGTCCATCAATTGTAAAAACATAATTACTTCTTGCATAACGAAGCGCATATTCTTCATCATATAATAAATCAATAACTTCCTCTAAAGAAGTTTCTTGTTCTTCTAATTCTACCTTTTCCACCTCAAGTTCATTTTTTTGAGCACTTAAAGAAAAAATAGGAATTGCCTTTGAGATAATAGTAACAATCATCATCACACTAAAAACCAAATACAATAAACCTTTTAAGTTTCCGTTTCTTGCCACGTTATCCCCCCTCACACTATTTTTAGTATAGCACGGATTTTACGAAATAAAAAGAGGATAGGAAAGAAAACTTTCGATAATCCCAACATTATATATTCTAAAAATATTTGCCATCCACTAGCATAAAAAAACTGGTAAAAAAAATAACCTATTATAAAAACAACAACCTGATACAAACGAACCACTCCCCCTTGTATCATCACCAATCCCCAATATGTTAAAAAACCAAACCCACTCATCATCAAAACCTGTATAACCAAACGGAAAATACTTTTTTCAAAGCGATAAAATAATCGATTTAAAAAAGCATACACCATCAATAAAACCATACTAACTACAAAAGCATATACGAAGCTTTGAATTTGTTGTAAAGAACTCATTATTTCAACAACTTATTAAAAACAGTATCTTTTGTTTTTGACTTCTTATTACTAACATAACTAATAGAATCAATATTTCCTTTAATACTTACTTCACACTTTTCTTGATCCAAACGAACAAGCGTTAATTCACTTCCTGTAATATTTAAAAAACCCAAAGATGTATCAATTAAAAACTCTAAAGAATCAAAACTATCAATATTCTTTACTCCCGTTAACTCCACATGTTTTCGATCTTTTAAATAAACATTATGATACGGTGTATGTTCAAAACGTAAACTATTATTATCCATTTTATATCCCTCCCATTATCACCATATGATATTCTTTCTATTTTAGAACAAAAAAGAAATCCGAGGATTTCTTTTATAATTCTTCACCATTTGTTGCTATTACTGTTTTATACCATTCAAAAGAGTCTTTCTTACTTCTTTGTAATGTTCCATTTCCTTGATTATCACGATCAATATAAATAAAACCATATCTCTTTTTCATTTCACCAGTTGTAAAAGAGACACAATCAATACATCCCCAAGGTGTATATCCCATTAGTTCTACTCCATCATATTCTACTGCTAATTTCATTTGTTCAATATGTTCTTTTAAATAATCGATACGATAAGGATCATGACATAAACCATCTTCTTCTTTTACATCAATAGCCCCAAAACCATTTTCTACAATAAACAAAGGTAATTCATATCTTTCATAAAGCATATTTAAAGTATAACGTAATCCTTCTGGATCAATAGCCCATCCCCAATCAGATTCACTAATATAAGGATTCTTAACAGAATTAGGACTAGCTCCATCTAATGATTTAGAAACATCTTTAAAAGAAGTAGAATCTACTGCATTGGACATATAATAACTAAATCCAATATAAGAAACTGTTCCTTCTTTTAGAATTTGTAAGTCTTCTTCGGTAATATCTAAATGAAATCCTTCTCTTTCAAACATTTTTAATGCATATCGTGGATAATGTCCACGAACTTGCACATCACAAAAGAAGAAGCGATCATGCATTGCTTGGTTTGCTAGTACCATATCTGCAGGACGACAACTAAATGGATAAATAGGTACCATTGCTATCATATTTCCAATAATAAAATCAGGGTTTATTTCATAACCAGCTTTCACTGCTAATGCACTAGCTACTAATTCATAATGTCCACATTGGTACATTGCTTCTTGAGGGTTTTCATAATTACCAAAATGAGCTCCTGAATTAGTCCATCCAAAGATATCATTTTTATAATTCATTTGATTATTTATTTCATTAAAAGTCATCCAATATTTTACTTTTGTTTGATATCTTGTAAAACATACTTTCGCATAACGTACAAAGTATTCAATTACTTTTCGATTCATAAAACCACCATACTCTTTAGCTAAATGATATGGCATCTCAAAATGTGATAACGTAATCACTGGTTCAATCCCATTCTTTAATAATTCATCAAAAACATCATCATAGAACTGTAAACCTTCTTCATTAGGTTCTAATTCATCTCCCATTGGAAAGATTCTTGTCCAAGCAATACTAGTACGAAAACATTTAAATCCCATTTCTGCAAGCATTGCAATATCCTCTTTGTAGTTATTATAAAAATCAATACCTACATGATTGGGATAATAATTTCCTTCCACTACTCCATCACTAATAACACGAGGAACACCATGTGCTCCAGCTGTCATTACATCTGTTACACTAAGTCCTTTTGAAGTACCTAATACTCCACCTTCAAACTGAGTAGCAGCCATTGCTCCACCCCATAAAAAATCTTTATCAAATGCCATTTCTATTACCTCCATCTCTCTTACAGTTTACCAAATATATTTTATTTGTAATCTATTTTCATAGAAAGAAAAAAAGTGTTCTAAGAACACTATCCCAAAATCATACTATCACTTAATTGTTTTACATTTGCTTTGGCATAAACCTTTAAAACATCTTCAATCGTCATTACTTGTTTTTCTTCTTTTTCAATTTCTTTAATAATTCTTCCTTCTGCCATTACTAACATACGATCTCCATACTGTAATGCATGTTCAATATTATGAGTAATCATAATACAAGTCATATGATTTTCTTCAATAATCTCTTTTGTTATATGCATTACTTGTTTTGCAGTCTTAGGATCTAAGGCTGCTGTATGTTCATCTAGTAATAATAACTTAGGTGGATTCATAGTAGCCATTGTTAAAGTTAAAGCCTGTCTTTGACCCCCAGATAACAATCCTACTTTATTTGTCATTCTTGTTTCTAATCCTAAATCTAGTTTCTTAACATAATTAACAAACAATTCTTTTTCTTCTTTTGTTCTACCTAACTTCAAATACTTTTGATACAAACTAGCTTTCTTTACACCTCTACCATAAGCAAGCGATAGATTTTCTTCTAATGTCATATTGGGTGCCGTCCCTTTTAAAGGATCTTGAAATAGTCTTCCAATATCACCAGCTCTTTGATGTTCTTTTAGTTTTGTAATATCATTTCCATCTAAAACAATACTTCCTTTATCTATCTCTAATGTTCCTGCTATTACATTTAATAAAGTCGATTTACCAGCTCCATTACTCCCAATAACCGTAATAAATTCACCTTTTTTAATATCTAAATGGATATCTTGTAAAGCTTTCTTTTCATTTACTGTACCACCATGAAAGGTAATACAAACATTATCTAATTTTAACATTTTATTTCCCTTTCTTTGATAAATACATTTGAATTGTTGGTAAACTGATAACAAAGGCTACAAAGATAGCACTCAATAATTTCCAATCATTTGGATTCATCCCCATACTCAATACATAAGTTAATAATAAACGATATAAAACAGATCCTATTGTCAAAGCAATAATACTTTGTAAGATTGATTTTTTACCAAATATTGTTTCCCCAATAATAATCCCTGTTAATCCAACAATCATCATCCCAATCCCTAAATCCATATCAAAGAATAATTGATATTGTGTATAAATAGCAGCAGCTAGTGCTACTAATCCATTCGCTAATCCTAGTCCTAATAATTTCATACGATCGGTATTAATCGAAGATGCACGAACCATATGTTCATTATCTCCCGTAGCACGCAGTGCTAAGCCAACTGGTGTTTTGAAAAATAAAACAACCAACATCAATATCACACCACTAACTAACGCTAATAAAACTAAATCACTAAACTTACCAAACATTCCATTTGTGATTGTTTCAAATAAACTATAAATAGTATCTTTTCCAAATAAGGAGAAGTTTGGTTTATCACCAGCAACTCGTAAGTTAATTGAATAAAGACCTGTCATTGTGATAATTCCAGCTAAAATATATTGTACTTTCATTTTGGTGTGTAAAAATCCTGTGCACAATCCTGCCAAAACTCCTGCCATGAAACCGACAGCTACTCCAATAACAGGATGACCATAATACGCTAAAATAGCGCCACTTGCACATCCTAATGTGAAGCTTCCATCCACTGTTAAATCAGGGAAGTCCATTACTCGAAAAGTAATGAACACACCTGATGACATAATTGCGAAGATTAGACCTAATTCAATTGCACCTATAATTGTTGATAATGTCATATTGTACCTCTATTCAAATATTTCTACTGTATAATTTTCTTGCACTGCTTCTAAACCATCAAATCCAATTGAATCTGCTGTTGTTTGATTCATATAAACAATTAAATCTTCATTAAATACTGCTACTGGTATTTCACTAACATCACTTCCAGCTAAAATATCTAAAACCATTTCTCCTGTAGTCGTTCCAAGTTGTTCATAGTTAATTCCATAAGCCATAAATCCACCATCACTAACCATTGAATCTGCACCACAGAAAATTGCTTTCCCTGCATCTTTACACATTTCACTTACTTGAGTCATTGCAGAAGCGATTGTATTATCTGTTGGTGAAAATACTACATCTACTTTATCTAAAGAAGTACTTAGAGCAGTACTAATATCTGCTGTTCCCGTTACTCCAATTTTTACTACTTCCATTCCAGCTGCATTTGCATATTCTTCAAATTTTTCTAAAGAAGATACAGAGTTTGCTTCTCCTGTGTTATATAAAAAACCAATTGTTTGTGTATCACTATAAACCTCTTGAATTAAAGCTACTATTTCATCTAATGCCAATGCATCACTAGTTCCTGTAATATTTAAATCAGGTGCACTTGTATCATTTACTAATCCAGCATCTACTGGATCTTCTACTGCCGCAAATACAACTGGTACATCACTAGCAAATTGTGCACAAGCTTGTGCTGTTGGTGTTGCAATAGCAACAATAACATCTGCTCCTTGTGATATTACTTGCTCAACTAGAGTTGTCATTATTGAAGTATCTCCGGCTGCATTTTTATAAATAATTTCAATATCTTGTCCACTATTTTCAATAGCTACCGTAATTGCATCTTCAATTGCATCTAATGAAGTATGCTCCGTATACTTAATAATTCCTACCGTCATTGTTTCCTCTTCACTCTCACTACTACATCCAAACATCGTTACTGCCATCATCATACATAAAACTAATTTCACTACTCTTTTCATCTTTCTTTTCTCCATTTCTCCCGCACTGAAGAATTCCCATAATAAACAAAAAACACCTATCCTAATGCAAGGATAAGTGTACTTAAAATCTTATTTAGCCACCTTGTTTATGGTTTCTTCAAAATGCTATCACATTTTTTCCCTGATAACGTAGGTAAACGTCTTCCATACTAACTAAAAGCTTTCAGGTCGCCCTCACGGATCCATTTGTCAAGATGCATACTGTAAACATTCCACCATTTGTCTACTCTCTATAAGCGCTATACTTGTTTTATCTTCCGTTCATTGGTTTATCCCATTATATTCTATCTAAAAACAAAATGTCAATTCCAAAGCACTATGTTTTTATAAAAAAACAATAAAATAGCTACGAAACACTCTTTTTACTTCCAAAAAAGACAATACATCCAGCTACAATAACTAATGATGATCCTACAATTGAATTCCATTGTACAGTTTGACCTAAGAAAATATAACCAAAAATCATTGAAAAAATAATCCCTGAATAATTATAAATACTTATTTCTGAAGCTTTTGCAAGCGCATAAGAATGGGTTAAAGCAATCTGCCCTAGCGCTGCAAAGATACCAATACATACTAATAAAACAACTTCTAATAAGGTTGGCATAACACAATTCATAGCCATCAACGGTAGTGTTACTACCGTTGAAAAGAAGGAGAAGTAAAAGATAATTACTTCTGGTACTTCTTTTCCTTTTAAAGCACCAATCATAGTATAGGCCATACCTGAGAATACAGCAGCTACCATAGCTACTAATATTGGTACAATATCTGAGTTAAATTCTGGATTAGCAACAAAGGCTGCTCCTAGAAAAGCAACGAGTAAACCAATAATTTGATACTTTGTAATCTTTTCTTTTAAAAATAAAAAAGCTAAAACGGTTACTACAAAGGGTGACATTTTTAATATCGTAGAAACATCTCCTTGATTCCCATTTCCTGATGCATAAAAAGTAGTAATCATCCCTAAATAACCAAACGAAGCTCTTAAAAATAATTTAACCTGATTTTCTTTTTTTCCAAACAATTTTACTTTTTTATTTCTAAGTGCCATAAAAGCAACAAATGTAGCTACTAAGTTTCTAAAAAATAACTGTTCAAACAAAGGGATTGTTGCAGATGTACTAGCAACAAATATTTGCATTAATGAAAATGATGCTGCTGACATTAACATTAATATAACTGCTTTTAATTTCATAAAATACCTCTTTTCTTAAACTGTTGTTCATTATACACCAAATCATGAAATATAGAAACTTATTTGATTAGTTTAACATACACTTCTTTATTAACAAAAAATCACTACTTTTGTAGTGATTGATCTTGTAATAATTCACTCATATATTGCCCTGCAATCGCACCATCATTGGTTGCAGTAACAACTTGACGTAATACTTTATCAATAACATCTCCTGCTCCAAAGATACCTTTTACATTTGTTTCCATATGTTTATCCACTTCTATATAACCTACTTTATTTGTAATTCCTAAATGACTTACAAAACTAGTAATTGGGTCTAATCCAACATAAGGGAATATCCCTTTTACAGGAAGATTCATAGTTTCACTTGTTTGACTATGTTCTAATACTAATCCTGCTACTTTGTTATTTTCTTCTATAATTTCAATAGGTTTTTGTAAAAAATGAATCTTGATTTTATCATTTGCTTTGATTTTATCTTGGACTATCTTATCTGCTCTAAATTGATCACGACGGACAATTAAATGAACAATACTAGCAAACTTTGTTAAATAGTTTGCTTCTTCTAATGCTGAATTTCCACCACCAATAACAGCTACTTCTTCTTCTTTAAAGAAAGGTCCATCACATACAGCACAATAAGAAATTCCTTTACCAGTTAATTCTTCTTCTTTTTCTAACCCTAATTTTCTTTCTACTGTCCCACTAGCAACTAATACCATTCTCGCTTCATAAGTTTTATCAGTTGTCACTACAACCTTATAATCACCTAAATCTTCTACCTTTTCAACCAAACCATATTCATAACTAGCCCCAAAAGCCAATCCATGCTCAAACATTTGATAAGCAAGATCTGGTCCTGCTACCTTTTTTTGTCCTGGCCAGTTTTCTATTTCCGCACTAACATTTAATTTCCCACCAGGAGCAGCTCCATCTAACATAAGAACACTAGCTCCCGCTCTAGAAGCATATAATGCTGCTGATAAACCAGCTGGTCCAGCTCCAATAATTATAATATCTATCATTTTATTCACTCACCTTTTCAATAAATGGAATAATTTCTTCCATTTTATCCACTAATAAATCTGGGTTTAACGCTTCTAAATGGGCATATCCTTTTGGTGACCATTTAATAGCAATACTATGAATCGATGCATTTTTAGCTGCTAATACATCGACGTCATTATCACCAATCATGACTGCACGATCAACACCCAATAATTCCATTGCTTTCAAAACTCCTTCAGGATTTGGTTTTGTAAGCGTTACATGATCTAAGCCAACAACTACATCAAAATATTGTGTTAAATCAAAAGTATCTAAACCAATCATTGCAGCTACGCTATATTTAGTCGTAACAATTGCCATTGGATACCCTTTTGCTTGTAAACTAGCTAACGTTTCACGGACAGTTTCATAAACATACACATATTTTTCATGATTCGCATGATTAAATTCACGATAATAATCAATTAATTCCTCTGTCATACTAGGATCAAAATATCTTTCAAAAGAAGCTTTTAAAGAAGGTCCTAAAAAAGATAATAACTCTTCTCTACTTAATTCATATCCTGGTTTATATTTTTTAAACACAAACTGAAAAGTTTCTAATATCAATTCATCTGTATACAACACAGTTCCATCTAAATCAAATAGTACTCCGTACTTCTTAGACATCCTTTACCTCCATTTTTTTATATCTCTGATAAGCCCACACACACCCTATCACACCAAACACTACAAAACCAATAGATGTTAATTGTGCTGTACGCATACCCATCCAATATAAACTATCCGTTCTTAATCCTTCGACAAAGAAACGAACAATACCATACCAAATAAAATAACTAAAGAAAGCTACTCCTTGTACCTTTACATATTTTTTAACCACAAAATAAATAATTAAAAATCCTATTAAATTACCAATTCCTTCATATAAAAAAGTAGGATGATAATAAACACCATCTATATACATTCCCTCAATAATAAAATTAGGTAAATGTAAACTTTGTAAAAACTCCAACGTAACTTCTCCACCATGTGCTTCTTGATTTACAAAATTACCTATTCTACCAAAAACTTGTGATAATAATAAGTTTGGCATAATAACATCTCCAGCATACAGAAAATAAATATTTCTTTTTTTAAAAAACCAATATCCAAATAGTACCCCTGCTACAATACCCCCTTGTATGGCAAGTCCACCATTATTAATCTTAAAAATATCCCAAAGATTATCTTTATATAATTCATCAAACATAAACACAACATACCAAATACGAGCCCCTACAATCCCAACAACTAAAATACTTGCTAGAAAATCAGATGCCATTTCTTTATCATATCCAGCTTTTACAAACTCTTTTTTTGCAATCCAATAGGCTACAAAAGCTCCTATTATTATAAATACTGCATACCATTGTATCGTAATTGATCCAATCGATATAAATGTTTCTCTTGTCGGAAATAATTCCATCATCCTTACCCCTTATTATTATCAATATTTTTTAATATACGATCCACAAACTCTTTACTCGAATCAATACCACTTTCCTTTAATCTCATATTCATTACTGCAGATTCAATAATTACAGCCATACTACGACCACTAGATACTGGTACTACTACCTTTGGTACTTCCACACCTAAAATAGTTTCTGTTACATCATCTTCCCCTACACCAATACGAGTATACTCTTTCGAAGGTACCCAACGATCCAATTGAATAATTAAGTTTACTTTATCACGATCTAAAATAGAACTAATACCAAACATCTTCGATACATCAATAACCCCAATTCCACGTATTTCTAATAAATTAAATAATACTTCTGGTGCTTTCCCAACAATACTTTGTCCTAAATGATATAACTCTATTGCATCATCAGCAACTAATAAATGTCCTCTTTTTACTAGTTCTAACGCTATTTCTGATTTACCAATTCCACTATCTCCTTTAATAATAACTCCCTTACCATAGATATTTAAGAACACACCATGCATTAATGTTTCTGGTGCTAATGCTTCATCTAAACGGTTTGTTAGTTCTATTGCAATTCTTCCAGTAGGACTTTCTGTAATAAATATTGGAAAGTTCTTCTTTTGAGCTATTTCTTTTAAAATAGGTGGACATTCTTTGCCTTTGGCAATAATAATACAAGGTGTTAAATCATCCGTAATTCGAGGGAAGATTAGTTTTTGACGCTCATCACCCATTTGATCAATAAAAGCACATTCCTTTTCTCCAAAAATAATAATTCTTCTAAAATCACTATGTGTAAAAAATCCTGCTAATTCAAAACCAGGTCGATTAATTTCCGCAATATAAACAGGACGTTGCATTGCTGTACCATCTCCTGTTACCTGTACAAATTCATTTTCTTTTAATAGTTTTTCTAATGTAATTGATTTTGACATCTTCTTATCCCTATAAAACCTTTCTTAAAAATTGTCCCGTATAACTTTGTTCACATTTACTAATTTTCTCTGGTGTTCCAGTAACAACAACCGTACCTCCAGCATCTCCACCTTCTGGCCCTAAATCAATAATATGATCAGCTACCTTAATAACATCTAAATTATGTTCAATAATAATAACACTATCACCTTGCTCTACAATTCTTTGTAATACTTCTATTAACCTAGCAACATCATGACTATGTAATCCTGTCGTTGGTTCATCTAAAATATAGACTGTTTTCCCAGTCGCTTTTTTCTGTAACTCACTCGCTAATTTTACACGTTGTGCTTCTCCTCCAGAAAGAGTAGTCGCACTTTGTCCTAGTTTAATATATCCTAATCCTACATCATATAATGTTTGTAACTTATTTTTTATTTTAGGTAAGTTACTAAAGAATTCTACAGCATCTTCAATTGTCATCTCTAATACATCATATATGTTTTTGCCTTTATATACAACTTGTAACGTCTCTTCATTGTAACGTTTTCCCTCACATTGTTCACAAGGAACATAAACATCTGGTAAAAAATGCATAGAAATACGCTTTAGCCCATCTCCTTGACAAGCTTCACAACGTCCACCCTTGACATTAAAAGAGAATCTTCCTTTATCATATCCTCTAATTTTTGCTTCATTTGTTTGTGCAAACAAATCACGAATATCATCAAATACTCCTGTATAAGTAACTGGATTTGATCTTGGTGTACGTCCAATTGGATCTTGTGATACTTCAATTACCTTATCTACAAACTCTAATCCATTTATCTTTTTATGTTTTCCAGGTTTATCTTTTGAACGATAGATTGCACTCATCATTGCTTTACCTAAGATTTCATTAACTAACGTTGATTTTCCACTACCACTCACTCCTGTAACAACACACATCGTTCCTAAAGGAAAACTAACAGAAATATTCTTTAAATTATTTTCACTAGCACCTACTACTTCTATCTTATTTCCATTGCCTTTTTTACGCTTTTTAGGTTTTGCAATAAACAATTGGCCTGACAAATACTTCCCTGTAATCGATTGTTCACATTGCATTACTTCCGCTGGTGTCCCAGCTGCAATAACCTCACCTCCATGAACTCCTGCACCAGGACCAATATCAATTAAATAATCACTAGCCCTCATTGTTTCTTCATCATGTTCTACTACCAATACACTATTACCTAAATCACGAATATTTTCTAACGTACGAATTAACTTATCATTGTCTCTTTGATGTAATCCAATCGATGGTTCATCTAAAACATAGAGCACTCCTGTTAAACGAGATCCTATTTGAGTAGCTAATCGGATTCGCTGTGCTTCTCCTCCTGAAAGGCCACCCGCTCTTCTTGATAATGTTAAATAGCCTAACCCTACATCATATAAAAATCCTAAACGATCTTCTATTTCTTTAATAACTAATTTAGCAATCGTATACTCATAGTCACTTAATTGTAGATTGTGCATAAATTCTACTGCTTTTTCTATCGACATATCAGTAAACTCAGCAATATTTAGACCTCCTACACGAACTGATAAAACCTCTTCATTTAATCTTTTCCCACCACAAGTAGGACAAGTATGTTCCGCCATAAAAGATGCATACCATTCTTTTGACCAAGCTGATGTAGTTTCTTCAAATCTTCTTTGAATTAATGTTTTTACTCCTTCAATTGGTTTTGTTGTAGAACTAACATTTCCTGAACTAGATACTAACTGATAACGAAAAGACTTAGAAGATCCTTCAAAAATTATCTTCAATTCTTTTTTTGTAAAATCTTGTAAAGGTTTATATAAATCAATATCATAATGATCACATAAAATTAAAAATCTTTGCCATTCAATCCGATCCGTACCAATCGCTGTCTTAAAATAACGAAGTCCACCCTCCATAATACTCAAAGACCAATCTGGTACCAATAAATCATTATCCACCTCATTCTTAACCCCTAAACCACGACAATCATGACATGCTCCTAAAGGATTATTAAAAGAAAATAATCTTGGTTCTAATTTAGGTACTGAAAAACCACACTCAGGACAAGCTAAATGTTGTGAAAACAAACGAACAGTATGATTCGTAATATCCTCTACTAACACTTCTCCACCTGTTAACTTTAACCCTACTTCCAATGAATCAATTAAACGACTACGATATCCTTCTTTTTTTATAATACGATCAATAACAACATCAATTGTATAACGTTTATTTTTATCCAAGATAATTTCATCTTCTAATAAATGCATCTCTTCATTTATCTTAACACGAACATATCCATCCTTCATTAATTGTTCCAATGTATCTTTATGAGTCCCTTTTTTCTCACGAACAACACGTGCCAATACTTGTAACTTTGTTCCTTCTTCAAATAAATCAATGATATCTGCCATCTGTTTGATTGTCTGAGACTCAATAACAGTTCCATGAATAGGACAATAAGCCTTACCAATACGGGCATACATCAAACGTAAATAATCAAATATCTCTGTCACCGTTCCTACGGTAGAACGAGGATTATTCGATGTTGTCTTTTGATCAATAGCAATAGCAGGACATAGTCCTTCAATACTATCCACATCTGGCTTTTCCATATTCCCTAAAAACTGTCTAGCATAAGCACTTAATGACTCTACATATCTTCTTTGTCCTTCTGCATAAATAGTATCAAAAGCTAGCGATGTCTTACCAGAACCAGATAACCCAGTCATGATAACTAACTTATCTTTTGGAATGATTAAATCAATATCTTTTAAATTATTTTCTCTAGCACCTTTTATCACTAACTGATCTTTTCTCATATTTTACCTCTTCATTTCTTTTATATATTGTACCAATTCTCTTTTAGAATATCCACTTAATTGCTTTTGATAACAATCTTCATATAGTATTCCTAAATATTTAGATGGAACAATACCTAACTCTATAAAATCATTCCCTTTTAAAATAGGGGTAGGAGCATCCACCCCTAAATGATTTATTTTATTTTGTAATATCTTTTGTTCTTCTCTTTTTCCTATTACTTCTAACCAAGATAGTACATCTTCTAACAAAATATTACTATCTAATTGATGTAAAAATTGATAATATTTGCTATCTTCTTCGATATCTAACTCACTCATTGTTAATAACCTTTGATAATAATCTTTTATCTTTTTAGGTATACCAAAAAGATCACTTTGATAAAAGTGACATAATAAACAAAGTAAATAACGTTCTTCTTTTTTACTATGATCAATGATACTATATTGTTCCTTAGATAATACTTGAATATATCCTATCTCAAAAAGAAAAACCAAACCAATACTTGGTTTTTGTCCGAATACTAATTTTTTTGTTTCTTCATATTTACGACTATTTGATAAAGTATCTAAACGATGGTTTTCAACCATATATTGACATTGTTTTTTAGTTTGTTCATCTACAGTAAAAGAGAAACGTGATAAAAATTGAGCCAAACGCAATACTCTTAAAGGATCTTCTTCAAAAGTATCTTTATCAACCATCCTTAAACATCCCTTATTCATGTCTTTTATCCCTTGATAAAAGTCATGAATAATTCCTTGATGATAATCATACATCAAAGCATTGATTGTAAAATCTCTTCTTTTTGATGCTTTTCGATAACAAAGAGCAGGATCTATTTGTACTTCAAATTCTTTATGTCCTACTCCTATTTGTTTTTCTATTCTTGGTAATGCAAAGTCTATCATAGGATATTCATTTAGCTTTACTATCCCAAAGCTTTTTCCTTGTTCATTTACTTTTCCAAATTGTTGTAATACATTTTGTAATTGTACCATTGTTAAACCATATACTTCTACATCCATATCTTGGTTATCGATCTCTTGGTTTAATAAATAATCACGAACTGTACCACCCACAATAAAAACCTTACCACCAGCTATTTCTATTTCATCCAATATAGTAGAATATATTTCCTTTACTACCATCTTATTTTTCACCTTTAAGATCCAATAAGATATCTCTTAATTCCATCGCTCTTTCAAAATCCAAAGCTTTTGCAGCATCTTGCATTTGTTTTTCTAATTCTACTATCATTTCTTGTTTTTGTTTCTTGTTTGCTTTTCTTCCTTTGGAAATAAAGTCACTTGCTTGTTCTACTACTTCTTGACCACGAATCGCATCACGAATTTCTTTTTTAACTGTTTGTGGAGTAATACTATGCTTTTCATTATATGCTTTTTGTATTTCACGACGTCTGTTTGTTTCATCAATCGCATATTGCATTGAATCTGTAATCTTATCTGCATACATAATAACATGACCTTTGCTATTTCTAGCTGCACGTCCAATAGTTTGAATAAGTGAACGATTGCTACGTAAAAAACCTTCTTTATCCGCATCTAAAATACAAACCAAGCTAACTTCTGGTAAGTCCAAACCTTCTCTTAGTAAGTTAATACCTACTAATACATCATATTTCCCTAAACGTAATTCTCTAAGAATTTGAATTCTTTCTAATGTTTTTGTTTCTGAATGTAAATAAGCTACTTTAATACCTAATTCTTTTAAATAAGCACTTAAATCTTCTGCCATTCTTTTTGTTAAGGTAGTAATTAAAATACGTTCATTTACTTGTACCCGTTCATTAATTTGATAAACCAAATTATCAATTTGACCTTCACTGCCAATAATCTCTAATGTTGGATCTAACAATCCTGTTGGACGAATGATTTGTTCCACTACATCATGATCAACATGTCCTAACTCATAATCTCCTGGTGTTGCAGATACATAAATAGCTTGATTTACTAATCCTTCAAATTCTTCAAAAAATAAAGGACGATTATCTAATGCACTTGGTAAACGAAATCCATATTCTACTAATGTTGTTTTACGAGAACGATCACCATTATACATCCCTCTTACTTGTGGTAACATAACATGACTTTCATCTACTATAAGTAAGAAATCATCTGGAAAATAATCTATCAACGTATAAGGTCTTTGTCCACTAGCACGACCATCTATATGACGAGAATAGTTTTCAATCCCTGGACACATACCCACTTCTTTTAACATTTCTACATCATGATTCGTACGTTGTTCTAATCGTTGAAATTCTAATAACTTATTTTCATCTTTTAGTTCTTTTAAACGTTCTTGTAATTCTGCACTAATTGTAGTACAAGCATGCAACATTTGTTGCTTGTTTGTAACATAACCATAGGCTGGATAAATTGTATAAGTAGGATAGTTTTTTTGTGCTTTTCCTGTTAAAGGATCTACTTCACTAATCTTTTCTACCTCATCTCCAAATAATTCAATACGAATTAAATATGCTTCTGTATGTCCAGGAACAATTTCAACAACATCCCCTCTTACTCGAAATGTCCCTTTTGATTGATCCATATCATTACGTTGATATTGACGATCTACTAAAAATGTTAATAACTCTTTTCTATCTATTATTTGTCCTACTCGCACAGAAAAAATCATTTCTTTATACTGTTCGGGATTACTTGTTCCATAAATAGATGCAACAGAAGCCACTACGATAGTGTCTCTTCTTTCAATCAAAGAGTTCATAGCGGCTGAGCGTAACATTTCTATTTCATAATTAGTTTTTGAATTCTTATCGATATATAAATCTCTACCTGGAATATATGCTTCTGGTTGATAAAAATCGAAATTTGAAACAAAGTATTCTACTCGATTATGTGGGAAGAATTCTTTAAATTCAGAATATAATTGACCTGCTAGTGTCTTATTATGTGCTAACACTAACGTTGGTTTATTTACTTTTGCAATTACATTCGAAACAGTAAAAGTCTTTCCAGTCCCTGTACCACCCAATAATACCTGTTCTTTTTTACCTTGATGAATACCTTTTACTAATTCATCAATTGCTTTTACTTGGTCACCTTTTGGACTATATTGTGATTCTAACAAAAACTGTTCCATTTTTTCACCTCTAATTCAACATTGTTAATACTGCTTTATATTGTAAATCATTAGCATCATCTTGAATACAAATCATTGTTCTACCAATTAAATAATGATGATCCGCATTACTATAAACACCATCTACTTCTAAACCATAATCCGCTTCAAAAGCTTCCAAAGCTTCCTTTGTACTTTCTGAAAAATAACCATCCTGACGATCAACATCATACCCTAAAATAACTAACATCTTTTGCAAGGCAAGTACTCCTGTATCAACCATATCTTCACTCAAATCAGTAGTTAAATCAGCTGTACTAATATTAGAAATATCTAAATTTTCTACCTCTACATCCGGTATAATTCCAACTTCATCAATATATTGTCCATTTGCACTTAACCATCTTGCATACGTATATTTTAAAATAGAACCATCTGACAATTGATATTGTGTTTGTGCAGTTCCTTTACCATAACTAGTAGTCCCTACAATCGTATAATCCAACATATCTTGCAATGAAGTAGTTACTAATTCTGAAGCACTAGCAGAGCTTTCATTAATTAAAATATAACCACTATCAAAATGATACTTTGTACAATTTGTTGCATAAGTTACTTCTGCTGGACCACTATTTCCTTGCATTTGATAAATAGGATCTCCTGCTTCAATAAACAAATCTAAAATATCACTAGCAGCCGATAAATATCCACCACCATTATCTCTTAAATCAATAACCAATGTCTCTACACCCGTTGCTTCAAAAACTTGTAAAGCCGCTTCTACTTCACTACTTGTACTAGTTCCAAACGTAGTAATCTCAATATACCCAAATAAAGTTCCATTATAAGTACGAATTTCATATTCTGTAGAAATATCTACATCTTCTCTAGGTACATCCACACTAAACTCTTCTGTTCCTCTTAAAATAGTTAACGTTACATAAGTTCCTTCTTCACCACGAATAAGATCCACTACTTCATCTGAAGTTAATCCCTCCAAAGAAGTCCCATCTGCTTCCATAATAATATCCCCTACTTCTAACCCTAACTCACTAGAAGGAGTTTCCTCATAAACACGAGTAATCATTCCCCCTGTTTCTAACATATGAAACCCAACCCCAATACCAACATAAGTTCCACTAACAGAATCATTAAAAGTAGCTGCTTCCTCTACCGTTAAATAACTAGAATGAGCATCTCCTAATCCATCCACTAACCCTTCAATCGAATTACTTTCAAAATCAATATCTTCACCCGAACCATTATACCATTTTGACTCTATTACTTCATATGCTTCATCAAACAAAGCCTTCTCACTATTTAATACAATGGTAGTATCTTGAAAAAGCAAGCTTACTGCCAAACATACTACTAACATCACATTTATAATAAAGCTAACAATAAATGCTATATTATACTTCTTTTTTCTTATATTTTTATTCATTGAATTCACCTCGTTTCTATATTTTATCACATTAAGAACTTAATTTCATTAAAACTACGTTTTTATCAAAATAAGTTATAATATGGGAGAAAACAAGCACTTCTATTATCCTCTTTTCTTATAAAATTATACATTATATCTACTTAATTCCATTTTATAAGCTTTTAGACAATCGTAGTTTGACTTAGCGTTCTTTCAGTGCTACACTTACTTTATTAATACAAAATTACATAAGGGGGAGAAACAAATATGTATAATTTTGATGAAATTATTGACAGAACAAATACGAGTGCTGTTAGTACAGATGGATATCGAGGGTCCATCTTTAAAAATGGTGTTCCTGAAAACATCCCATACAAAGAAGAAGATTTAATTCGTATGTGGATTGCCGACATGGAACTAGCAACACCTGATGTTGTCTTAGACGCAATGAAAGAACGTCTAGATAGAAAAATACTAGGGTATACGAATATCTTTGGTGATGACTATGTAAACACTTTTTTAAATTGGTGTCAAAAACGTTATGATTGGTCTTTTGAAAAAGAAGAATTAATTATTTCTCATGGGATTGTTCCAGCACTTTTAGATTTAGCAGGAATCATATGTAAAGAAGATGAAAAGGTCCTTATTATGACACCATCTTATGTACATTTCCAAACTGCTGCTACTTTTAATGATCGTGATTTAGTTTGTAGTAACTTATTATATGAAGATGGTTATTATCAAATAGATTTTGATGACTTCAAAGAAAAAGCAAAAGATCCAAAAACAACATTATTTATCTTATGTAATCCTCATAACCCAAGTGGTCGTGTATGGTCAAAAGAAGAATTAGAAAAACTTGCTACTATTGTAGAAGAAAATAATTTATGGGTTATTTCAGATGAAATCCATTGTGATTTATTACGTAGAAATCAAACTCATATTCCTTTTGGTAAAATAATGCCTAACTATTCTCATTTAGTAACTGCAATGGCACCCAGTAAAACATTTAACTTAGCTGGTATGATGATATCGAATCTTCTTATTAGAGATAAAGAGTTATCTGCTACTTGGAAGAAACTTCATCATGGTGGAGAAAATCCACTAAGTCTTGTAGCCTGCCAAACTGCTTATGATAAAGGAGAACCTTGGTTAGAAGAATTAATTGATTACTTAGATGAAAACTTTGCTTATACCCAAACATTTTTACAAACTCATCTACCAAAAGCGAAATTCACTATTTCTCAAGCTACTTACTTAGCTTGGATTGATTTAAATGCTTATTTTGATAAAGGAGAAGATATTGCTGTCTTCTTTGCATGTAATGCAGGTGTTATTTTAGAAAGTGGAAATATGTTTGTTCAAAACTCTGAAGGTTTTGTACGATTAAACTTAGCTTGTCCTAAATCTCAAGTTGTAGAAGGATTAAGACGTATGGCTGAAGCGTTAGATAAAAAATAGATATGACATAATAATAGCGAATTGGCCTAACTGGTCGATTCGCTATTCTTATTTCTAGCAATAAATAAAATAACGAAGTAGCAACATACTACTCCGTTATCAAAAATTTATTTAACATTACCACATTTTTAAACTATGAATCATATAATCTGAATAAGCATGTGCTGTAGAACTTAATCCTCCATCCACTACTAATTCTGTACCATTACAATATGTTGACATATCACTAGCAAGGAATAAACAAGCTTCTGCAATTTCAGACACATTTCCGGCACGTTTAAGTGGGATTGTTTCTTCATAGCTAGCACGTAATTCTGCAAATTCTGGTGCTGCAACTAATGGTGTATCTACAAATCCTGGAAGTAAGCAATTTACACGTACATTGAATTTTGCGAATTCTAATGCACCTGTTTTAGATAAGGCTCTAACTGCCCATTTTGCACTACAATATGCTGCTCCAAATAATTGTCCATCAAGTCCACTGGTAGATGCAATATTAATGATTGATCCATTCCCTTGAGCTGCCATTAAACCTCCAATATATTTCATACCTAATAACACAGAAACTTGGTCTACTGAAACAACACGCATATATAATTCTACAGGGAAATCTAAAATTGGTTTATTTCCTCCAATACCTGCATTGTTTACTAAAACATCAACATGTCCATATTTTTCTTTTGCTAGTGCTGCAAGTTCTTTCCATTGTTCTTCATCAGCAACATCATGTTTATAAAACATTGCTTGATCACCTAGTTCTTTTTGATAAGATGTTCCAAGTTCTTCATTGATATCAGTTATAATAACTGTTGCACCTTCTTCAATAAAACGTTTTGCATATGCAGCACCCATACCACTAGCACCACCTGTTACAATTACTACTTTGTCTTTTAATAATTCCATCATATTTTCTCCTCCTATTTTATAAAGATATAAAGCGTCTTTATTCGCTATATTGATACTCAACAATATTTATTATTTTAGTCATAATACTTTTTAAATGTTTTCCATTTTTCCACATCATGTGGAAAAAGCATTGTATAACCATCTTTTTGTGCCTTTTGTAGACGAGCTAATGATTCCATAGCTGCTGTTTCATTCCAACAAAGCGAAAACTTTGTTTCTCCTTGTAAAGTAGCAAAATCATTACATGCATCTGCAGTCAATACAATACGTCCGTGTTTTTTAGTATTCAACACAAGACTTTGATGTCCTGGCGTATGTCCTGGTGTAAACCAAACAACAACAGATCCATCACCAAATAAATCATAACAATCATCCTCTATCCCTTTTAAAAACTTCCAATTCACTGCTTTATCAAAATCCTTAGCAATATAAAGTTGGTTAATAGGATATGGATAATTTTCATCATGTGCCGCTTGCCATTCACTCTCTTGGACTATATATGTTGCATTAGGGAAAAATCCAATACCACCACTGTGATCTAAATGGAGATGACTTTGAATAACATACTTAATATCTTCCACTTTCAGTCCAAGATTATCTAATGCATTGACTACCAATTCATTTTCTGTCATATCAACTTCAGAGATACTAGCAATTGTTGGACCCCAATATTCCGTTAAATTATCCATGCATTCAGGTGGCATTCCCGTATCAAAAAGTATCTTTCCATCTTTATGTTCTATTAAATAAAATGCAACTGGTGTTTTACCAGCACCTAGTTTTAATCCCCCAGCATATATATTATGAAGACGGACATAACCTTTTTCAAGACTACTCATAGTTTCTTCACTTCCTTTCTTTAGTTATTACATCAAAACAGCTAATAATAGTACATTATCTTGACGAATTTTATTAGATATGTTAAAAATGTAACAAACGTTACATTTATTATAATTTATTAAAAAACAGAAAGGAAGATACATAATCATTGATTTTGTTACACTTGAAGGAACTAAAATATGAAACAATCAGATAGAAGTAAACAATGGATTGCAGATGCACTACTCCTACTAATAAAAGACAATCCTTATCATCGAATTTCAATTACCGACATAACAACAAAAGCAGGAGTATCAAGACTTACATTTTATAGAAATTTTGAAAACAAAGAAGATATTCTTCAATTTCATTTTGACCGTGTATTTTCTGAATATATTTCATCTTTTCAAACATATGAAATAGATTTAGAACAAGCTTTATGCCAATGTTTTAATTTTTGGGGGAATTTAAATTCTGATATCAAAGTATATTTAAAAAATGATCTTCATATACTCATGTATCGACCTTTTGGAAAGTATGTAAACTATGTTTTATCAAAAGGAAAGTATAAAGATTTCTTTACTCCTACTCAACAAACATTTATTGTTGGTGGACTCTTTTCTTCGATGTTATCTTATGTAGAAAACGAATCCAAGCAAACCCCAGAACAGGCAACAAAAGCAGTATTAGAAATACTAAAACACAAATAACAATAAAGAAAAGGAAGAAATTAATTTCTTCCTTTTTATTTATAATATTCTTTTTCAAAGGCTGCTAGAGGTATTGGTCTAGAAAATAAGAATCCTTGGGCAGTATAACAATTGATTTCTTTTAAGAAATCAACTTGTTGCACTGATTCTACTCCTTCAAATATAATATCAAACCCTAATTCCCTAATCATTGTTACAATATTTTTAATAATAACTTTATTCTTTTGAACATCTTTATCTACTAAAAGATCATCAATAAAGCTTTTATCTAATTTAATAGTATCTACTACTAAATCTTTTAATAAATTTAAAGAAGAATATTCTGTTCCAAAATCATCGATTGAAACCATGATTCCATGATCACGTAACTCTTTAATAAAATTAGTAATAATATCTTTATCATCCATAAAAACACTTTCTGTTACTTCTAATTCAATCAAGTTACATGGTACTTGGTACTTCTCTAATAGTTTTAAAAAACGATTACAGAACGTTGTATCTTTCATATGTCCTCTAGATACATTCATAGAAATAGGTACTAATTGATGTCCTTTTTGTAATAGTTGTTGCATAAAAGTTAATGTTGCCTCGTAAATAGCAAAATCCATTCTTGTAATAAAACCATTTTTTTCAAACAAGCCAATAAACTCGATTGGAGAAATCATACTATCTCCTATCTTCCATCTTGCTAGTGCTTCAGCCCCACATATTTGGTTTGTACGAATATCAAACTTTGGTTGTAAAAATGGGATAAATTCATGATGTTCTAGTGCATAAGCTGCTCTATTTTCTAGTTGTTTTTCTCTAGCATTTAAGCTTTCTAAATCTTGATCATAGATTGTACATGTATTATCATACGTTCCTTTTGATGAAGTTCTAGCAATATTTGCTTTATCCATCAATAAATCAATATTCTTTTCTACCCCTATTTTATAAATACCACCAATCACTGTAATCTTAACATCACAAAACTTTTCTTGTTGCATTTGTTTAAACTGAACATTCACACTATCAATTTTATCTTCTAATTCTTGTTGTGTTTCATATCGAATCATTGCCACAAACTTATCATCTTCAACACGACAACAACATTCCTTATCACCAATATTCTTTTGAATCACATGAGCTAATGACTTCAATATATCATCCCCTGTTTCTCGAGACCAAATATCATTAATATATTTAAATTTATCAATATCTAAATAAATAATAGCGTACTTATCTTCTAATTCTAATAACTTCCTTGCTTCTTTTTTAAATTCTCGAAGTACTGGTAATCCTGTTAATTTATCAAAAATACTTTTATTTTCTTCTTCTTTTAGTTGTTTTTTTGTTTCAAAGTTTTCTACCTTTGTAGCCATTATTAATAAAAGAGCTTTCGTTTCTTCAATTTCTTGCACTGTTAAATATTTAGATCCTTCATAACGTTCAAATACAAAAAAACCTAATACACCTGCATCTTGTCCTTTTACAAAAGAGATACAAGCTTCACTTATTTCTTTATCTAAATGAGGAATATATCCTAAAGATTCTAATTTACTTTGGTATAAAGAGAAATTAGTAGTATGAATAAAAGTATCTTCTTCAAAATCAACTAACACCTCTTCCTTATGTTGATAATAAGATTTTGTGAAATCAACATTTTGTTCTTTTTCAACTGTTTTTGGTTCTTTTTGGTAGCCACATACAAACAAAGGAATACAAAATAATTCTGCATCTAATCGAATAAAAGAAGTAGCTAAATCATATTGATACGTTTGACATATTTTATTTTGTCCCACTAATATAGCTTGGGGAACAGATTCTTGCGCTATCATTTCTGTAGTGATTGATAATACTTTATTTGTATCTGACATATTTTTCTCCTTTTAAAACCTATATTATTTATACTATCACTTTATTTTCATTTTATCAATCCATTTAAAAAGTATAAAAAAAGAATCCCGAAGGATTCTTATTTTACTATTTGCTTAATTCAGCGAAATATTTAATAGTTCTAACCATGTTAGAAGTATATGAATTTTCGTTATCATACCAAGAAACTACTTGAACTTGAGAAGTTCCGTTTTCTAAAGTTGTAACTAAAGTTTGAGTTGCATCGAATAATGAACCATAAGTGATTCCAACGATGTCAGAAGATACTAATTCTTCTTCAGTGTAACCAAATGAATCAGTTGCAGCAGCTTTCATTGCAGCATTGATAGCATCTACAGTTACAGCACCTTCAACAACAGCATTTAAGATTGTAGTTGAACCAGTAGGTACAGGTACACGTTGTGCAGCTCCGATTAATTTTCCGTTTAATTCTGGGATAACTAAACCGATTGCTTTTGCAGCACCAGTTGAGTTAGGTACGATATTACATGCAGCAGCTCTTGCTCTTCTTAAATCACCTTTTGCATGTGGTCCGTCTAATACCATTTGATCTCCAGTGTAAGCATGGATTGTAGCCATGATACCTGAATGAATTGGAGCTAAATCATTTAATGCTTTAGCCATAGGTGCTAAACAGTTAGTTGTACATGAAGCTGCAGAGATGATTACATCATCAGCTGATAAAATTTCTTCATTTACACCAAATACTACAGTTGGTAAGTCATTTCCAGCAGGTGCTGAAATAACAACTTTTTTAGCTCCAGCATCAATATGTGCTTGAGATTTTGCTTTTGATACATAGAATCCAGTACATTCTAATACTACATCTACTTCTAAATCTCCCCAAGGTAAATCTTTTGCATCTCTTTCAGCATAGATTTTAATTTCTTTTCCATCTACAGTGATAGTATCTCCATCAACTGATACTTTATCAGCTAATGCATATCTACCTTGTGCTGAATCATATTTTAATAAATGTGCTAACATTTTAGGAGCTGTTAAATCGTTGATTGCAACAACTTCATATCCTTCTGCACCAAACATTTGTCTGAACGCTAAACGTCCAATACGACCAAAACCGTTAATCGCTACTTTTACTGCCATCGTTAATTCCTCCTTGAATTAGTAATTTTATTTTACAAAGACATTATATTTTAATTAGGAAATAAAAGCAACCATGAAACTGCTTTCATTGATAATTATTTTTCTTTTCAATGTAGAAAAAACTCTTTTATAATATGTTTTTAGGGATAATGAATAATTTCGGCTTTCTTTTCTATACTTAGTCATGGAGGTAAAAGAATGCAAGTAATACCAACTGTCATTGAAAAGACATCAAAAAGAGAATACGCTTACGATATTTATTCTCGTTTATTAGAAGAAAGAATTATTTTATTAACTGGTCCTATTGAAGATAATATGGCTAGTAGCATTATTGCACAACTACTATATTTAGAATCTGTTGATCCAACAAGTGAGATTTGTATGTATATTAACTCACCAGGAGGTAATATACATTCAGGGATGGCTATTTACGATACAATGAATTATATTCGTTGTGATGTTGTTACGATTTGTACTGGGATGGCTGCAAGCATGGCCGCATTCTTGTTAAGTGCTGGCAAGCAAGGCAAAAGAATGAGTTTACCTAATAGTGAGATTATGATTCATCAACCATTAGGAGCATATGAAGGACAAGCTAGTGATATTGAAATTAGTGCTAATCGTATTATGAAACAGAAACAAAAACTAACTGCTATTTTAGCTAAAAACTGTCATCAAGAAAGAACCAAGGTTGCAACTGATACAGATAGGGATTATTTTATGGATCCTAATGAAGCATTAGAATATGGTATTATTGATGAAATTATTGAAAAAGAAAACTACACGAAAGTGTAGTCTTTTTGATTTAACTATTTTATTGTTGTATTAAAATCTAAGATTATTCGTCTTCGAAATCATTTGCAATTAATTCTGGTTCTTCAATTTCTACGTCTACTTCTTCCTCTTCTGCATAAATATCATTCATATCGATATGTACTGCAGCAAAGTTATGACGACTACGTAAATCCCATTGATTTTCACCAACAGTAATAAAACGTCCATCTAAAGTAATATTTGTATAAAATAAAGAAATTTTTTCATCATGTTCTTCTGGAGTAAAACCTTTGATTTCTGTAATTTCAGTAAATAATTTTTGGAATGCCATTGGTTTTTTCTTTGCAGACATTAATTCAAATGCTACATCTACCATTGATTTGTTATTCATTTTCTTTCCTCCTACATTTTTTCAGGTGCACTTACACCAATTAAGTTTAACGCATTTTTTAAAGTAATACGTGTTGCTTCTACTAAAGCTAAACGTTGACTACTTAATGCTAGATTATCTTTATCAATTACATAACATTCATTATAGAAGCTATGGAATAATTGAGCAATCTTTTGAATATAATTAGCTATTTTATGAGGAGCACGAATAATGGCACTATCAATAATTTCATTTCTAAATTCATTAATATGTTTCACTAATTCGATTTCTTTATCATTCACTAATAACTCATAGCTTGTTGCCATTGTTACATTCGCTAATTCTGCCTGTTTTAAAATAGAACACATTCTTGCATGCGCATATTGTGCATAGTAAACAGGATTTTCGTTTGATTTTGATTTGGCTAAACCAATATCGAAATCAAATGGTGTATTTGCTGCTTTTGATGCAAAGAAGTAACGTGTTGCATCTGCTCCTATATCATCCATTAGGTCTTTAATAGTAACAGCGTTTCCTGTACGTTTTGACATCTTTACAGGTTCACCATTTTCTACCATACGAACCATTTGAATAATATCAATATTTAATTGATCTGCATTATATCCCATTGCTTGGATAGAAGCCTTCATACGATTGATATAACCATGATGATCTGCCCCTAATAAATCTACTAAATATTCATATCCTCGATCTAACTTATTTAAATGATAAGAAATATCTGGTGTTAAATAAGTATAACTTCCATCACCTTTAATTAATACACGATCTTTATCATCACCAAATTCAGTTGATTTAAACCATAAAGCTCCATCTAGTTCATAAGTATATCCAGCATCTTTTAGCTTTTCTATTGTTGGAACTACTCTATTTTCTGTATATAATGATGTTTCAGAAAACCATACATCATGATGGACACCAAACTCATGTAAGATATCTTTTATTTTTTCTAATTCATAATAAATACCTCTTTCTCTAAAGAAAACCAATGCTTCTTTTTCATCAGAATTTACATATTTATCAAAAACTTCTTCTTTTAATTTTTCTGCTATTTCAATAATATCTTTACCAGCATAACCATCTTCTGGTAATTCTTTTTCAATACCAAATAATTCTAAATAACGACAATATAATGAAATTGCTAGATTATTAATTTGATTACCAGCATCATTAATATAATACTCTGCAGTTACATCATATCCTGCCGCTTTCATAATACGTACAATACTATCTCCTACTGCCGCACCTTTTGCATGTCCTAAGTGTAAATCCCCTGTTGGATTTGCACTTACATATTCAATATTATATTTTATACCCTTACCATAATTTGTCATTCCATAATTTTCTTGTTCTAAAATAACATCATTAATAATAGAAGTCATTGCTGTTTTACTAACAAAAAAATTAATAAATCCAGGTCCTGCTATTTCTACTTTTTCAATACTTGCACTTTCTTTATCTAAAGAATTAATAATTTCATTCGCAATTTCTCTAGGATTACGTTTTAATAATTTTGTCATTTGCATTGCAATATTCGAAGAATAATCCCCATGACTAGTGTCCTTAGGTATTTCTATTACAATATTATTATTATCATATTCTTCTACAAAGCCGCATGTAACTACCGCATTATTTAAAGCGTCTTTAAGAGCTTGCTCCATTTTATTAACTGACATTTCCGTCCTCCTATACTCTTTTATCCATACCTTATAAACTATCAAAATCCCTCGTATAAGTCAATCTTTTTTTTAGATGTCCTACGCTCCTTACATCAATGGTGCCAATACTCGTAAGACTGCCTCAAATAGTCCATAAAATCTACCTTTTACAACATCTTCTTTTTTTATTTCTTTTCCTTTAGAAATTGTCTCAAAAAAATCATTTCTAACATCAATAACAGAAGGTGTTCGATACATATAAACCCCACATTCAAAATGTAAAAACAAACTACGATAATCCATATTCACTGTGCCTACGGTTGCAACATTATCATCACAAACATAAGTCTTGGAATGTAAAAATCCTGGCGTATATTCATAAATACGAACACCATTATCTATCAATCTTCCATAATAAGAACGTGTTACACGAAAGACTGTCTTTTTATCAGGAATACCCGGTGTACAAATACGGACATCCACTCCTCTTTTACTCGCTAATACTAATGCTGTATGAATTTGTTCATTAATAATTAAATAAGGAGTACATATATATAAATAAGAACATGCATGATTAATCATATTCAAATAGACATCTTGACCTACTGGATTTTCATCTAATGGAGAATCACCATAAGGTACTACTACACCTGGTTGTAATTCTTTGTTGTTATCATAATTTTTAGGATGATATTTTTGGAAATCTTCTTTTGTATTTTTAGAAGCATTCCATGTTTGTAAAAACATAACTGTTAAATTCCAAGTAGCTTGTCCTTCTAAACGAAGACCAGTGTCTTTCCAATGACCAAATCGTTCTTCTTTATTAATATATTCATCTGCAATATTAATTCCTCCAGTATAAGCTATTGTTCCATCAATCACTGTTATTTTACGATGATCACGATTATTCATTACAAAAGATACCAATGGTACAAAACGATTAAAAGCAATACATTGAATCCCATAAGATTCTAATACTTCATAATATTTATGATCCAATGTCATTAAACATCCCATGTCATCATATAAAAAACGTACTTCCACACCTTCTTGTACCTTTTGTCTTAAAACAGCTAAAATACTTTCTAACATTTCTCCTTCTTTTACAATAAAATATTCCATAAAAATAAAATGCTTTGCTTTCTTTAAATCCTCTAACAAAGCATCATAATTATCTTCACCTAAAGAATAATATGTTGTTTTTGTATTTGAATAACTAGGAAATTGTTCATTCAATAAATATTGTAATTGTGTCTTAATAGAACGATATTCTACTAAATGAAATACTTCCTCTTGTTGTTCTTGAAGATATTCAACAACTGGTTGTTGATCATAACATTCTCTTAATTTCTTAGATGGTTTCTTATTACCAAACACTAAATACATCATCCCACCTAAAACAGGCATTAATAATATCAATAAAATCCAGATCATCTTATATCCTGCTTCTACATTTTTATTAATAATATATAATACTGCTAACACACTCAGTATTTTTGCAATAAGATTAATTAAATAAAAACTATCAGCAGCCCCTATCCAAAACATTACAAATAAAAATAATTGTACAATAATTGCAAAAGACCATAAGAAAATCCTATTATGCAAATAACCTATTAACTTCATCATTATCTACCTCCAACATATTCACTAAAATAAACACATTCCCTATTACTTCTTTTTCTTGGAGTACTTCATATTTTAATTTAATTGTTTTTTCATTATATTCAACTAATAGTAATCTTGTGTTTAATACAATTGCACCATAAGGAGTATTATAAATATTTTCTACTATTTCATCTCTTAGTACAACAAAAGCTTTTCCAGTTGTTAAAACAACTTCCTCTTCTTTTATATGTATCTTAATATTCCCATAATTTTCATCATTAAAAGACACTTCTATTGCTTGATCATCAAATTCTCCTTGTCCTTTATAATAAACAGTAGATGGCTCTTGTCCTTCATAATGAAAGATAGCTTTATATTTTACTTTTACAAATTTTATCATCATATTCTCCTATTCTTGTCTATTATAGCATAATTTTGGGTAAAATAGGCACGGTGATAAGATGAAAAAAACAATCAAATGGATCATTTCATTAAGTATCCTATGTATCCTAACTATTATCTGTGCTTATATACTTATTTATATACTCATTAACCCAACTATTCAAGATACTTCTTTTCTTACACTCTATGATAATACAGAATCTGTTTTCTATGATACCTCTTCTTCTAAAGATGTTTCTTTAGAAGAAGTGAGTCCTTATTTTTTAGATGCTATTGTAGCAATTGAAGATCATCGTTTTTATAGTCATTATGGTTTTGATATTATTGGGATATTTCGTGCTATTTATACAAATATTAGCGAGTTATCTTTATCTCAAGGAGCTAGTACATTAAGCCAACAATATGCTAGATTAGTATATTTAGATAATGATAAAACATGGACTCGTAAAATAAAAGAAGCTATTTATACAATTGCTATAGAGACTCATTATGATAAAGCAGAGATATTAGAAGGTTATATAAATGAAGTATATTTTGGTCATGGGGTTTATGGTATCAAGGATGCTAGTTATTATTATTTTCAAAAAGAAGCTAGTGAATTAACTTTAGAAGAATCTGCTATGTTAGCAGGAGTGGTGAATGGGCCTAGTTATTATTCTCCACTTATTGATTATGAGGCTGCTACTAATCGTCAAACCATTGTATTAGATCGAATGTTAGAATTAGAGTATATTGACCAAGAACAATATACTTTAGCTAGTCAGAGTGAACTAGTTGTTGCTAGTGAAAATGAACTTAGTGAAGATCAGGATAGTTATTATTATAGAGATTTAGTTTTAACACAATTAGAGGAATTAGGTTATGATAAGGATCAAGGCTATGAGATATATACTACTCTAGATCCTGATTATCAAAGTGAGCTAATTCAATCTACTTCTAGTAATACTAATTCAAAAGTAGTACAAACTGCTTCTATTGTAGTAGAGCCTTATACTAGTAAGATTCTAGCATTGATGGGAGGAAATGATTATAGTGAAAGTACGTATAATAGAGCTCTTTATGCAAATAGACAAATTGGTAGTACAATTAAACCTTTTCTATATTATGTTGCTTTAGAAAATGGTTTTGATGCAACTACTTCTTTTCTAAGTGAACCAACTACTTTTATATTAGATGATGGTAATACTTATACCCCTCAAAACTATAATAATATATATGCTTATCAAAACATTACTTTAGCACAAGCTATTGCTGTTTCTGATAATATTTATGCTATGAAAACGCACTTGTTTTTAGGTGTTGATTATTTAACTGATTTCTTAGAATTATTTCATTATGATATTAGTGCTAGTGCCTCTTTAGCTTTAGGTACTTTAAATACAAATGTATATGATCTAGCAAACGTATATAATACGCTTGCTAGTGAAGGGGCTTATCAAGAGATTTATTGTATTGAAAAAATTATTGATAGTAATGGGACTACTGTATATGTTCATCGAGATGAACCTGTTCAATTATTAGATCAAGATAGTTGTTTGATTTTAGCCCAACTATTAACTGGTACTTTTGATAGTCAGTTTAATACTTATTTAAGTGCTACCCTTAGTGATTATACATTAGATGGTACTTATGCAGCAAAAACAGGTACTACTGATTATGATAGTTTAACTGTTGGATATAATCCTTCTATTTTAACTATTACTTGGGTGGGATATGATGATAATTTAGAGTTGGATGATTATAGTGATCGAGTGATTAGTAAGAGTGTTGTTATTGATATGTTAGAAAAGAATGCGAGTGAGGATGCTTCTTGGTATACGTTAAGTGATACATTGGAAGCAATAATGATTGATCCTTTAACAGGGTTACCTAGTGAGAATGGAACTATTTATTGGTTTAAAAAATAGAGCACATTGTGCTCTATTTTGGATAAAATACTTTGTTGTCTTCTTTGTTCTTTTTAGAGTTAGTAATTGCACCTACTATTTCCGATACCTCAGGTAAAGCAATAGTGCCATTTTCTACAATAATTTCTATTTCAGAAATAGCATGTTCTGAACCATAATAACGATATGGTTCTTGGCTTTGTTTGTCGCTAACTACATAGTATCTAGGATCATATCCTTGGTTAATGCATTGAAGACGAATGGATTCTTCTTTTTTTGCATCATCATAGGCAAATAGTTTTCGATTTAAGAAACGATTTGCTAAATCTTTTAAGATTTTATCATCACTTACTGTAAATCTTTTAAAATAATATAAGACTACGCTTTCATCTAAATCAACATATTGACTAGAAGAAATATTCCCTTTTAAAAATGGTTCTAAATAGAAAATATCTCCAAGATCATAACCTTCTTTATATAAGTCTTTGATTCTTCTAAAAGTACTAATTAATGTTTGTTCATAACTTCTAGCAGTAGGATGATAATAAACTTGCCAATACATATGATATCTAGCCAAGATATAATCTTCGATTGCTTGTACTCCTGATTTCTTATAAACAATACGTCCATCTTGGACTTTCATAATCCGTAATATTCTTTGTAAATCAAATTGACCATATGTTGTACCCGTAAAATAAGAATCTCTTAATAAATAATCCATTCGATCTGCATCTAACTGACTACTAGTCATTTGAACTAATACTTTATTAGGATGTTCTTTTTTTATAACACTACTAACTACTTTACTAAAACCTGGATGAAAGGATTCTAATATTTGATGAACTTCACTATCTTCTTCAATAATACGAATCGTAAAGTCTTCATGAAATACATCAAAGGCATCTTCAAAACAATGAGAAAATGGGCCATGACCTAGATCATGTAATAAAGCGGCACATTGTACTGTTAGTTTATCATAATCATTTAAGTTCTTTCCAATACAGTTATCTTTACACATTGTTTTTACTATTTTATATACTCCCAAAGAATGTGAAAAACGAGAATGTTCTGCACTTTGATATACTTGATAAGTACCACCTAATTGTTTAATACGACGTAATCGTTGCATTTCTTTTGTATCTATTAAGTCCATTATTAATTGATTTTCAACATAAATATAATTGTGTACAGCATCTCTAAACACTCGATTATGATCTAAATTAATGCTTTCTAATGTAAATGTTGTTGGTTCCATTATTATTCCTCCACTAATGTAAATCGATACATTGCTTCTACTTCTGGATACTTTTGTTTATCTACTAATGATAAAAACATTTCTTTATTACGTACAAATGTTTTATACTCTCCATATAATTGACGATAAATCACAACAGGCTCTAGTGTTTCACTATCCAACCCTTCCTCTACTACATAATACAACATTCCTTTAAAATGACGATATAAACGATTTATATATAATTTTCTTTCCATTTTAACACCCTCTTTTGCCCTTATTATACATCACTTTTCCTGTTTTTTCTAGGAAAGTAAGATAAGATTTGTTATACTGTTTTTGGAGGTGCATAATATGTATTCAAAAATTAATAGAGCTGCAGCTTATATCCAATCTTTTTACCATAATAAGATTGATTTAGCTATCGTATTAGGTTCTGGTTTAGGACCTTTAGCCGATGAAATTGAAAATCCAATCATTATTGATTACAAAGATATTCCTAATTTTCCTACTTCTTCTTTAGTAGGACATGCTGGACAATTAATTATTGGAACTCTTGCTGGTAAAACAGTACTTGCAATGAAAGGTCGTTTTCATTATTATGAAGGTCATGATATGGAAACTGTTGTATTACCAATTCGAGTATTTAAGAAATTAGGAATTGAAAACTTAATTCTTACGAATGCTTGTGGTGGTATTCGTGAAGATTTAAATCCTGGTCAAATTATGTTGATCACAGACCATATTGGTTTCTACTGTCCAAGTCCATTACGTGGTCCTAACTATGATGAGTTTGGTCCTCGTTTCAAAGATATGACAGAAGTATATTCTAAAAAAATAGGTGCTATTGCCTTAGATGTTGCTAAAAACAATAATATTTCATTAGCCAAAGGTGTGTATGCATTCTTTAAAGGACCTATGTATGAAAGTCCTGCTGAAATCTTAGCTTATAAAGCATTAGGTGCTGATACAGTAGGGATGTCTACTGTTCCTGAAGCAATTGTTGCTAGACACTGTGGAATGACTACTTTAGGTATTTCTTTAATCACAAATAAGGCTGCTGGTCTTGGAAATAGTGAATTAAGTCATAGTGAAGTAGTAGAAGCTGCCAATGCAGCAGAAAAGAATTTAGTTACTTTAGTCACTGGTATTGTAAAAGAATGGTAAAAACATGAAGAAATTCATGTTTTTTTATTTTTTGGTTATACTAACCAAAAAGGAGAATGAATGTGTGTACTTCTATTACTTTAGAAAGCTTTGATAATTATCATTTTATAGGTAGAACAATGGATATTGAATATGATTTTCAACAGTCTACCTTATGTATACCTAGAGATTATTTATGGACTAATCGTTATGATAAATCTTTTCATCATAATCGTTATGCTATTATAGCCATGGGTTGTGTGGTAGAAAACCACCCTTTACTTGCTGATGGGATGAATGAAGTAGGACTAGCCATTACGGCCTTAAATTTCCCTACCTATTGTGTTTATGAACAACCCAATTCCAATTCCATTAGTGCTTATGATGTAGTTTTACAACTAGTTGGTAGTTGTAAAACTACACAAGAAGCAAAACAACAATTAGAAAGTTGTGCAATAATAGATTATCCCTTTAACAAAGAACTGCCTTTACCTTCTTTGCATTGGATGATTTATGATAAAAGTGGAACTTGTTTGGTGGTAGAAATTACTAAAAATGGTAAAAAGATCTATGATAATCCAGTTGGGGTACTAAGCAATGCTCCTACTTTTGATTATCATTTAATGTCTTTACATAGATATAGTGGTTTAAGCAACAAAAATCCAGCTAGTACACTTTGGGGTAATTATAAGATGCAAGGAGATGGCGTAGGACTCGGGATGATGGGTATTCCTGGTGATTTCTATTCGAATTCACGTTTTGTAAGAGCTAGTTGTTTGCGAGAGTTTTCTAATACAAATAAAAATAAAGAAAAAACATTATCCAATCTCTTTCATATATTAGATAATGTAGCAATGATTTCTGGTGTTGCTTGTTGCAATAACTTTCATCACATTGCAATATACACCTGTGTTATGTCACTAGAAACAGGAACTTATTATTATAAAACATATGATAATTCATCTTGGAATGCTACTTCTTTTGATAGGATGAATCTTAATAAAAAGAATATTACTGTTTTCCCTTATTTCAATACTCCTACTATTCATTATTATAAATAGACTTTTCATCTAATGAAAAAATAGGCTTGTTTTTGTTTTTTGATATATACTTTTATTTGTAAATAACAAGGAGGAACAGATAATGGCAGAAGGTGTTAAGATTGTTACAATTGGTGGAGGAAGTAGTTATACTCCAGAATTGATGGAAGGATTTATTAATCGTTTTGATGAATTACCTATTCGTGAAATGTGGTTAGTAGATATTGAAGCAGGAAAAGAAAAGATGGAAATCGTAGGTGAAATGGCTCAACGTATGTGGGATGCATCTCCTTATGATGTAAAAGTACATTTAACATTAGATAGAAGAGAAGCATTAAAAGATGCTGATTTTGTTACTACACAATTCCGTGTTGGTTTATTAAATGCACGTATTAAAGATGAAAGAATTCCTTTCTCTTATGGTATGTTAGGACAAGAAACAAATGGTGCTGGAGGAATGTTTAAAGCATTTAGAACAATCCCTATTATTTTAGGTATTGTAGATGATATGCGTGAATTATGTCCAAATGCATGGTTAGTTAACTTTACAAATCCAAGTGGTATGGTTACAGAAGCAATTATTAAATATGGGAAATGGGACAGAGTAATTGGTTTATGTAACGTACCAGTTGGTGCAATGATGAAAGAACCTGAAATGTTAGGTTTAGAATTAAAAGATTTAATTTATCAATTTGCTGGTTTAAATCATTTCCATTGGCATAAAGTAAGTGATCAAAAAGGAAATAATGTTACTGCACAAATTATTGATAAAATGTATAGTGAAGATTCTGGTATTCCAGCAAATATTCATGATATTAAATTCTCTAGAGAATTAGTTGATCAAATGGGAATTATTCCTTGTGGTTACCATCGATATTATTATATGGCAGATGAAATGTTACAACATGGTATTGAAGAATATAATACGATTGGTACTCGTGGTCAACAAGTAAAACAAACAGAAGCAGAATTATTTGAATTATATAAAGATCCTAATTTAGACCATAAACCAGAACAATTAGCGAAACGTGGTGGAGCTCATTATTCTGATGCTGCTTGTGAAACTATTGCATCTATTTATGCTGATAAGAAAACACATGTTGTTGTTTCTTGTAAAAATAATGGTGCTATCCCTGATTTACCTAATGATAGTGCTGTAGAAGTTTCTGCTTATATTACTGCTGCTGGACCAATGCCAATTGCATGGGGACCAATGGAACCAGCTCAAAGAGGTTGGTTACAAGTAATGAAAGCAATGGAAGAATGTGTTATTGAAGCTGCTGTAACTGGTGATTATGGATTAGCGTTACAAGCATTTACTTTAAATCCACAAGTAAGATCTGGAGCATGTGCAAAACAAGTTTTAGATGAATTATTAGTAGCTCATAAAGCTCATTTACCTCAATTTGCAGATAAAATCGCTGAATTAGAAGCTGCAGGTGTTGTTGTAAAAGACGAAATTGCAAGAGACTTAGTTTAATTTTCAAAGGAAGAGTGAACTCTTCCTTTTTTTATGCTATGATAAATGCAATGAGGTGAGGATATGAAAGAAAGATATGAATTATTGATTCAACAATTAGATGCATTATTTGAAGGAGAAAGTGATCAAATAACAATCCTTAGTAATGCTTCTGCATTACTATTCCATAATCTAGACAATCTTAATTGGGCTGGTTTTTATTTGTATAAAAATAGTGAATTAATATTAGGACCTTTTCAAGGAAAAGTTGCTTGTATGCATATTCCTTTAAATAAAGGTGTGTGTGGGAAAGCAGCTAGTACTAGAGAAATACAATGCATTGAAAATGTTCATGATTTTCCTGGACATATTGCTTGTGATGGGGCAAGTAATTCAGAGATTGTTGTTCCAATTGTGATTGATAATGAATTGTTTGGAGTTTTAGATATTGATTCTTTTGAATTTAGTAATTTTAATGAAATAGATGTTACTTATTTAGGTTTATTTATAGAACATTTAATAAAATATTTATAGGGAGAATTGTTATGATACGTTATGGGATTTTAAGTACTGCTAGTATTGCAAAGAGATTTATTGATGGAGTTCGTGAATCAAAAGATGGTTGTGTGGTAGCTATTGCATCAAGAAGTGTAGAAAAAGCACAAAGTGCTGCAAAGGAATTTGGTATTGATACTTATTATGGAAGTTATGTAGAATTATTTGAAGATGAATCGATTGATATTGTCTATATTCCTACTATGAATGAATTACATTATCGTGATTGTAAGATGGCATTAGAACATGGAAAACATGTTCTAATGGAAAAACCTTTTGTTTTGGTTGAAAAAGATGCAAAAGAGTTATTTGATCTTGCAAAAGAAAAAGGATTATTTTTAATGGAAGTTCAAAAATCAGTTTTTTTACCAACTACTAAGAAAGTAAAAGAACTAATAGAAAGTGATGAAATAGGTGAGGTTCGTTATATTGAACTAAAAGCTAGCTTTCCAGCTAGATTTACGACTGATCATTGGATGTATAATTTAAAAATGGGTGGTGGTTCTCTATATGGTAGTGCTACTTATACTATTGAATTATTACAATATTTATTTGATGATCCGACTATGGAAATTGATGGTAGTATGATACCTGGTCCTAATGGAATAGATGAAATGTGTAATTTCCAATTATGCATCAATAACTTTATTTTAGTTTCTTCTACTATTACCATGAATATTGCATTACCTAACCAAGCTGTTATTTATGGAGCAAAAGGATATATCGTAATTCCTAATTATTGGAAGTCAAATCATTGTGTTGTTCACTATCCTGATGGTTCTACTAAACAATATGATTTCCCTTATCAAAGTGAATTTGTATATGAAATAGAACATGTCCATGACTGTATCAAAAAAGGACTCTTAACAAGTCCTATTATGCATCCTAATAAAACCATAGAAACAGTCCGTTTAGTACATCTTCTACAACATAAATGGCATAAAATATAGACGAGCTAAGCTCGTCTTTTTTATACAAATAAGATTAATAAAGTAATACAAATAATAATACTTATAATAATACTAATTGAATTTGTCATTGCTGGTACATCTTTTTTATAGCCACATTGTAATATAAAAACAGGTGCAATCGTAGATAAAGGAGAATATACAGTCAATACCAATACTTGCTTTGCAAGGATTGGTAAAGGAATAACAAAATAAATAAGTAACGCTAATAATGTATTTACTCCATATCTTGTTACCAAAATACGGATAACATCTCCAATTTCTTCTTTACTAATCTTTAATTCTAATAATACCCCAATCATCAACATTACTAAAAATCCATTTGCATCACCAACATAACTACAAATTGTCATTACTTCTTCTGGTAATGATAATTCAAAAATAGCCATTACTACAATTACCATATATGTTAAAAAAGGTGGTGAAGCTTTTAATTTATCTGTTAAATCTTTTAGGTGAAACTTTGTCTTTTGGGTTGCAACAGCACTAGCTAAAGCAAAGCTACCTCCTAATACCATAATCGCATTCCCAACATCAAACATACAGATATATGCTACTCCTACTCCTGGAAAGAACGCTTCACAAAAAGGAATAATAAAATTACCAATATTATACCCTGAACAACAAAGCATATAATTTGCTTTATCTGTTGGTTCTTTTTTGATACTAACTAAATAAGCACTTAATAATAGTACAAGATTAAATATTAACCCTAAACATAAAACAACAAGCATTGTTGCATCAAAACTTATTCCTGTTGCACTTGTAAAAAGAGCACAAGGCAATGTTACATTCATAATGATGGCTGCTAATGTATAACCATCTTCTTTTTTTACCATTTTTAATTTTTTTAATACTACCCCTGCTAAAATCACTAAGATAAAACCTAATGACTGAACTAATACATCTTTCATTGCCAATCCTCCACTGCTCTATTTTATCTTATTCCTATCATTAATAAGCATAATTTCAAACAAAGAAAAAGAGCTTACGCTCTTTTAATCTTTATTATCATAGTAATGTTTTACTAAGAATTGTGTTTTACGAATATGATTTTGAATCTTTTCTTTTGCTTTTTCTTTGTCTCTTTCTACAATTGCTTCATAGATTTCACGATGTTCAATTGCTGCACTTTCTAAACGTTTTGGTTGACGAATAGAATGTCTTGAAGTGACATGAATATAGTAATTAATATCTTTTAGTAATTGTTCGAAATATAAAGATTGTGTTCCTTTATAAATAGACTCATGGAAACTAATATTTAATTCATTGAATTTATCTTGGTCTCCTTTTTTAGCATAGAACTCCATTAAATCATAGATCTCTTTGATTTTCGCTAATTGAGATTCATCAATTCTTTCAATCGCTAATTGAATTGCTAATCCTTCTAATGCATAACGGATTTCTAACATATCATCAATATCTCGTCCTGAAAAGCCTAATACATATACTCCTTTATTAGGAATACTTTTTACTAAACCTTCTAATTCTAACTGTTTTAAAGCTTCTCGGATTGGTGTTCTAGAAATGTTTAACTCTTTTGACAAAGCTACTTCATTTAATTTTTGACCAGCCTTATATTCTTCATTTAAAATTTTATCTCTTAGAACTATAAAAATACGACTACCTAATGACCCATGTGTTGTGTTTTCAAATATTTTATTCGTCATATTATCCTCCTTATAACTCTGCAATTACTGCTTTTGTAAACTGTTCTGTAGTAGCATTTCCTTGAATATCAGGAGTTACACATTTTCCTTTAGCTACCACTTTCGCTAACGCTTCTCTTAATTGATCTGCTTTTGCTTTTTCACCCATTGCTTCTAACATTAAACCAAACGCTAATAATAATGCACTTGGATTTGAAATTCCTTTACCAGCAATATCTGGTGCACTACCATGCACTGCTTCATAAATACGGAACTCATCTCCAATATTTCCACTTGGTGCAAAACCTAAACCACCAACTAATCCTGCACATAAGTCTGAAACAATATCTCCATATAAGTTAGGAGCTACTAAAACATCATATTTTTCAGGACGAATAACTAGTTGCATACACATGTTATCCACAATTACTTCTTCCATCTCTATTTCTGGATAATCTTTTGCTACACTACGGAAAGCTTCTAAAAATAATCCATCTGTATATTTCATAATGTTTGCTTTATGTACTGCTGTTACTTTTTTACGTCCGTTTGCTTTTGCATAATCAAAAGCATAACGACATATTTTTTCACTAGCTTGACGTGTAATTAATTTTACTCCGTTTGCCATATCTTTGGTAACCATATATTCGATACCTTTATATAAATCTTCTGTATTTTCACGAATAATGACTAAATCAACATCTTCATATTTTGAATTAATTCCTTGAAAACTACGGATTGGTCGAACATTCGCATAAGTATCAAATTGTTGTCTTAAGGCAACATTCACACTACGAAAACCTGTTCCAATTGGTGTTGCTGTAGGACCTTTTAAAGCCCATTTATATTCATTAATAGCGTCAATTAATCCTGGTTCAAATACTTCTTTAGTCTTAAGACCATATTCAGCTCCAGCTTGAAATGTAACCCATTCAATGCCTGTTTGTAATGCTTCACTTACCATTTCTACACTCTTTGATATTTCATGCCCAATTCCATCACCTGGTATTAATACAGCTTTCATTAAAAGTCTCCCCCTATTTCTTTAATCGCATTTAACAATCCACCATATTCAATCATTACTCTTTCTCTAGAAGATAATGATAAACAAGCTTCAATACTAGTATTTGTAGTACAATTTTTAACTTCTACTACCCCTTTATCTAATGATTCTTTTAAATCACTCATTACATACTCATCTTGATCATTAAAGAAATCATAATCAGATTGTTCAATAACAAATGGTAAAATACCATTATTTATTAAATTAGAACGATGAATTCTTGCAAAAGATATTGCAAAAATAGCTTTTATTTTTAAATAGTTAGGAACTAATGCTGCATGTTCCCTAGAAGAACCTTGTCCATAGTTATCACCACCAACAATAAAACCACCATTGTTATCCATTGCACGTTGATAGAATCCTTCATCTACTTTACAATAAGAGAATTTTGCTAGATGTGGTACATTAGAACGATATGGTAATAATTTAGAATCAGAAGGAACAATATGATCTGTAGAAATATTGTCTCCTACTTTTAATACAACTTTTCCTTTTATAGAATCTGTTAATTTTTCACCACGAGGAACCGGTTTAATATTAGGTCCCATTACTACTGGTGCACTATTATCATATTCATCTAAGAAGAACCCTGCATTTTTTACAAATGGTGTATTAGGAACTTCTGTTAATAACATAGAATCATCAAAATCTAATGATAAATATCCTTTAATTGCACTTAATGCTGCAATTTCAGGTGATACTAAATAAACACTTGCATCATTTGTTCCAGAACGTCCTTTAAAGTTACGATTTATCGTACGTAAAGAAACTCCTTTCGATAATGGTGCTTGCCCCATTCCAATACATGGTCCACATCCACATTCTAAAATACGTGCTCCAGCTTGTACCATTTTTGCTAGTGCTCCATTTTGACTAAGCATTGCAAGAATAGAACTAGAACCTGGTGCAATAACTAATGAAACATCCGGATGTACTGTATTTCCTTCTAATATCTTAGCAGCTTTCATCATGTCTGCAAAAGATGAATTCGTACAACTTCCAATTACTACTTGATTGATTTTTAATCCTTCTACTTCACTTGCAGCTACAACTGCATCAGGACTATGTGGTTTAGCAACCATTGGTACTAACGCACTTAAGTCTACCACTAATTCTTGATGATAAGTAGCACCTTCATCCGCTTGCATTGGAATATAGTCTTCTTCTCTTCCTTGTTGTACTAAATACTCTCTCGTTCTTTCATCACTAGGGAAAATAGAAGTAGTTGCTCCTAATTCTGCCCCCATGTTACAAATAGTAGCACGTTCTGTTAATGATAAAGAAGCTACACCTTCTCCACAATATTCAATAATTTTATTTACTCCACCTTTAACAGTTAATTGTTGTAAGACATATAAAATAATATCTTTTGCACTAACCCAAGATGCTTTTATTCCTTTTAACTCTACTTTAACAACACTTGGACAAGCTAAATAATACTTACCAGAAGCCATTGCTACAGCAACATCTAGCCCTCCTGCTCCAATTGCAATCATACTCATTGCTCCACATGTAGGAGTATGAGAATCTGAACCTACTAAAGTTTCCCCCGCTTTAGAAAAGTTTTCTAATTGTAACTGATGACACACCCCGTTACCTGGTTTTGAAAAAACAATTCCGTGTCTTTTTGCTACACTACGAATAAATTCATGATCATCCATATTTTCAAATCCTGTTTGAAGCATGTTGTGATCAATATAAGCCACTGCTTTCTTTACTGCAACATGATCAATGTCCATTGCTTCTAATTGTAAATAAGCCATTGTTCCTGTTGAATCTTGTGTTAGTGTTTGATCAATCTCTATCGCAATTTGTTGACCAGGTACTAATTCACCCTCTTTTAATTTAGACCCTAATATCTTGTAAGTTAAATTTTTTGCCATTACTTATCCCCCTTCTGTATTATTGTATACAATTATATAAGATTCTACTATGCTTGTAAATAAAAGTGTTTGTTTTTATTTGTTTTATGGTAAAATTAGGCGAGGTGAGTATATGATTATTGAGTGTTCTACTATAAAAAAGTCTTTTCAAGGAGAATATTTATTAAAAGATGTCTCTTTTAAGGTGAATGACCATGATAAGGTTGCAATTATTGGTGTCAATGGAGCTGGGAAAACTACTATTTTAAAGATTTTAGCTGATCAATTAGAATATGATAGTGGTTCTGTTTTTAAGAATAAAGATTTATCAATTGGATATTTAAGCCAACAACATGATTTAGATAATAATAAATCTGTTTATCATACTGCATTAGATGTTTTCCAACATCTAATTGATTTAGAAAATAAGATTAGAGAATTAGAAATACAAATGTTAGATGACCATCGTCCATCTGTGATGGATTTATATGATAAACTATCTCATTCTTTTAGTCAACAAGATGGGTTTTTTTATGCTAGTAAAATAGAAGCTGTTTTAAAAGGATTAGGCTTTGTAAAAGAAGAGTTTGATAATTTAGTATGTACTTTATCTGGTGGCCAAAAAACACGTTTAGCTCTTGCTAAACTATTGTTACAAGAGCCTTCTTTATTGTTATTAGATGAACCTACGAATCATTTAGATGCAAGTGCTATTTCTTTTTTAGAGGGTTATTTAAAAGGATATCCTCATGCTATTGTTTTTGTTTCTCATGATCGATATTTTATTAATCAAATATCTACTGTTATTATTGAAATAGAGAATGGTAAATCAATGACTTATGCATGTAATTATGAAACTTATTCTATTCGTAAACAACAATTACGTACGATTGAATTAAATCATTATATGAATCAACAAAGAGAACTAAAGAAGATGCAAGATAGTATTGATCAGTTAAAATCTTTTAATCGTGAAAAGTCTATTAAAAGAGCAGAATCAAAAGAAAAACAACTTGCTAAAATAGAACGTATTGATAAACCTGAAAGTTTACCTAGTAATATAACCATTAACTTTGTTCCTAGATTAGTATCTGGTTTTGATGTTTGTAAAGTAGAGAATTTAACAATGAGTTATGAACAACCTTTATTTAAAGATATTACTTTTGATATCCATAGAGGCCAAAGAATTGCTTTAGTAGGTGAAAATGGTATTGGAAAAACTACTTTATTGAAAGGCTTATTAAAATTAAAAGAGATAGATAGTGGTAAGATCCGTTTAGGTGCAAAAGTAGAAATGGCCTATTATGATCAAGAACATACTTCTTTATCTTTAAATAAAACTATTTTCCAAGAAATAAGTGATACTTATCCTAAAATGACAAATACAGAAATTCGTAATATTTTAGCGTTATTTAATTTTAGAAGTGATGATGTATTTAAAGAAATGTTTGCTTTATCTGGTGGTGAAAAAGGACGTGTTGTTTTAGCTAAATTATTATTACAACAAGCTAACTTTTTAGTATTAGATGAACCTACTAACCACTTAGATATTTCTTCAAAAGAAGTATTAGAAGATGCTCTATTGGGATTTGAAGGATCGATTCTTTTTATTAGCCATGATCGTTATTTTATTAATAAAATAGCTACTAAGATTATAGAGCTAACTCCTAGTGGTGCTATTCTATATGATGGTAATTATGAATATTATCTAAATCATAAATATGTCCAAGAAACAACCAAAGCTCCGATAGTGACACAAAGCAAGGTTGCACGTAATGAATCGAAAAAACAAAAAAATGAACTTCGTAAACTAGAAAGAGAAATTGCTCAATTAGAACAACAATTAGAACAATTAAAACTAGAGATATTAAAAGAAGAAATTATTAATAACTATGTAGCTTACAATGAATGCACTACATCCATTGAAGCAATAGAAAAACAATTAGAACCTTTATTAGATGATTGGTTAGCACTGCAAGAGTAGTGCTTTTTTTGCACAGAAAAAGGAAACGTAAAGTTTCCTTTTATTCTTGAATTAATTTTGCATAAATACACAAGTCTTCATTTAAATAACTAGAATAATTATAAACTGTATATTCTTCATCTTGATACCAACCATCAAAAGTAGTTCCATCTACTTCAGGATCTTCTAGATTAAACTTACTACCTGCTAAATAAGTATATGTTGTTTCAACACCATCTACTACTGTAGTCAATGTATAAGTTGTAAAATCAACTCCTTGAGTAATTGCTTCTTCACTAATTTCGTCACTTGTATAGCATCCTTCTATGCTTCCAACATCACTTTGAATAGCTAACAAACGAACCATTTCTGCTTCTTGACTTCTTAGTTCCATCTCCTTATATTCTGTATCATCTGTAGAAGAACTTACAAAAGTAGCATATTCACCCAATCCTGATATTTCAAAAGTATAACCTGCTTCACAACTATATTCTTGATATGCATCACTTGCTTCATCTGTTGCAATCATCGCAACTTCTCCTGCATAACAATAAGCTCTTGACATACCTGTATATCCACCATCATAACTAAATACACCAAATAGTGTTCCACTTGTTGTAATCATTGAATTCACTGTTTCTATGGCATATTCATCATTGCTAGATACTTCTGCTACCAAGTATCCATTCGATAAGTTAATCGATACACCTGAATCAATAGTATTGATTGTTATAATTGAGGTTTCCCCTACATAAAGAATATCACTTCCATTTACTTCTAATTGTAGATAAGCATCCGATCCAACTGTAATACTGTCTCCTACATTTATACTCATCCCTTCATAAACATAAGTAGTAGTATCATCACTACTAATCGTTGATTCCCCATATAAATCTACTACTTCTATTCCTGTACTACTAGAACCAGAACTAGAACTTCCTCCAGAAGAATCATTACCACATCCTACCAAAGTAAAAGATAACATAACTACTAAAAAAGTTTTTATTATTTGTTTCATTTTTTATCCTCCTTGTAATATAGTACCATTATATCACCTTTTTTTAACTTTGCTTCTTTTTTTATCTTTTACTTCCTTTTCTTTTTTTGTAAAAATTCTATAAAGTAGGGATGCTATGTTATATTATCGGTGTAAAGAGGAGGTATTATATGATACATAAACAATTAAAAGACTTTCCTAAAGATTTTCTTTGGGGTGCATCTACTTCTGCTTACCAAGTAGAAGGTGCAAACTTAATTGATGGAAAAGGTCCATCATGTCAAGATGTAAAAGAAATTCCTGAAGGTACTTCAGATTTAACTGTGTGTGCAGATCATTATCACCATTATGCACAAGATATTGCTTTAATGGCAGAAATGGGTTTTAAAACATATCGTTTTTCGATTGCTTGGACACGTTTGATTCCAGAAGGAACAGGTGCTATCAATCCTTTAGGTGTTGAATTTTATAACAACTTAATTAATGAATGTTTAAAACATAACATTGAACCATTAGTAACGATGTTCCACTTTGATATGCCAGCTGCTCTAGACAATAGAGGAAGTTGGTCAAATCCTGAATCAGTAGATTGGTTTGTAAACTTCGCAAAAGTAATGTATGAAAACTTTGGTGATCGTGTTAAATACTGGTTAACTATCAATGAACAAAACATGTTAACTTTAGTTGGTCCTGTTATTGGTACATTACATGTACCAGATGGATGTACGAATCTAATGAAAGAAATCTATCAACAAAATCATCATATGTTAGTAGCTCAAGCCAAAGCAATGGCTTTATGCCATGAAATGATTCCTGGTGCTAAAATTGGTCCTGCTCCTAATATTTCATTAGTATATTCTGCAAGCTGTAAACCAGAAGATACGTTAGCTGCTCAAAATGCGAATGCATTACGTAGTTGGTTATATTTAGATATGGCAGTATATGGTGTTTATAATAACTTAGTATGGTCATTCTTAGAAGAAAATGATGCTTGTCCAACATTTGCTCCTGGTGACGAGGAAGCATTAAAATCTGGACATCCTGATTTTATTGGTTTCAATTATTATAATACTAGTACGGTGAAATGGACAGATGGGAATACTCAATTAACTGGTAATCAAGATCAACAAACAACTCGTGGGGAAACTGGATTCTTTGAAGGAGTTGATAATCCTAATTTATTAAAAACTGAATTTGGTTGGGAAATTGATCCTATGGGATTTAGAGCGACTGTTCGTGAAATGTATTCAAGATATCGTTTACCTATGATTGTTACGGAAAATGGATTAGGTGCTTATGATAAACTAACAGAAGATGGGAAAGTACATGATAACTATCGTATTGAATATTTAAGAAAACATATTGAACAAGTTCAATTAGCGATTAGTGATGGTTGTGAAATGATGGGTTATTGTCCTTGGTCTGCTATCGATTTAATTTCTACTCATGAAGGTATGGTGAAACGTTACGGATTTATTTTTGTAGACCGTGAAGAGTTTGATTTAAAAACATTAAAACGTTATCGTAAAGATTCTTTCTATTGGTATAAAAAAGTAATTGCAACAAATGGAAATGATTTAACAGATTAAGTAAAAAAGCTATGATTTCATAGCTTTTTTGTTTATACTAGTGCCGAGGTGATTTTTTGAAGAAATTTGTTTATTTTATTCCTGTGATTTTATGGATGTGCTTTATTTTTTATATGTCGCAACAAACAGGATCTGATTCTAGTTCGATGTCGAATAGTATTTTAGAAATAGTGATTCGTTTTATTCCTATTCCTGAAAATATTTTAACGATGCTTATTCGTAAAAGTGCTCATATGTTTGAATACTTTGTTTTATTTATTTTATTGTTTATTGCATATTATAAAAGCCAATCTAAATATAGGTATCTTACAAGTTATATCATTACTGTACTTTATGCTTGTAGTGATGAAATACATCAATTATTTATCCCTGGTAGACAAGCTGCTATCTTTGATGTGATGATTGATTCTTTTGGAGCATTGATTGGTGTGTTATTTGTCTATCTCCTTTTAAAATACATAGCCAAACGAAGTAACTAATTTTATACATAGAAAAAATCAACGTCTATCGTTGATTTTTTTATGTTTAATCAATACTATCTATATCTGTTAATTCATCAACACCTATATCTTGTAAATTAACTGTTCTTCTTGCAATACGATGATCTTCTGATGCTTTAATAATAAAGTCTTTAACTTCTCTAGCATTTTTTATATGTACTAATGTTAGTGTTGGATGGGTTGTATCACCAGTATGACACTCTATTGTTCCTAATCCAAATATTCTTTCAAACAAAGATGATTTTAATGTACAGTCTTGTATTTTATACATATAACAATCATTTTCTTTTCTATTTAAGAATCCTTCTCTTATTGTTAATTGTTCTTTTTCTACTGTATAAACTGTAAAACTAAATGGTAAGGCAAAGAATACTATTCTTTTTCTTTCTACATAACTCATATCACTACCTCCTAGCTATATGCTATCACAATTCTAATCTTTTAACAAATCTAATTTTCTAAAGACACGTTTCTGGAATTTCATAAAAATTCCCATACTTGGACCAAATATAAGCGCACTAATAATCGTTCCCTCACGAATAATCATATCAATCCCACAAAGCAAGCACATACTCACTACAAAGATGACACAAACAACATCGACAAGTTGTCTAACTACATGGAATTTAATACCTGTTTTCTTCGTAACGGCCATACATGCTCCCTCTAGTGCCATTGTAATGATATCTAATACCATGACCATCCCTACTGAAAAAGAACATCCTATAATTCCAACTAAAAACAATAAAAAGTTACCAACATAACTACTTATAACAAGTGGTCCTAAGACTGTATAGTATGTAAAATTAATAACAACCCCTAATAATAAACTAACTGGTATTTGTCCTAAATGAAAAATAGTAAACTCTTTTTTTAATATTACTAATTGAATAAAAACACAAATACTGTTTGCAACAATAGATACTGTTCCTATTTGTATCATTGTTAATTCACTAAATAATTTTGTATTCGCATCATAGGGTCCTAACCCTATATCTGCCTTCATTGTAAAAGCACAAAACATACCAATAAGTGCTACTGAAAAAATTAAAACCCCAACCCTTTTAACTTGCTTCATTCCTATCTCCTTATGTAACAGCTATCATTATAACAGTTTAAAATATTTTTAAAAGATGAAACCGCTTTTTTATCAAAAAAACACATCCTATCAAAGGATGTGTTTTAGATTAAGATATTGTTATTTAGCGAATTTGTTTTCGTAATCCCAAATATCTCTTAAGATTTGTTCCATATCATTTACTAATGGCATTCTTGGGTTAGCTGGAGTACATTGATCTTCATATGCATTCATAGCCATTCTATGGATTGCTCCATCCCATTCAGCTTTATCAATACCTTGAGATTTGATATTGCTTGCAATACCTACTGATAAACATAATTTCTCACATGCATCAGCAAACATAGTTACACCTTCAGCAGGAGTTTTAGGATTTAATCCAATTAATTGAGCTAATTCCATATATTTGATATCTGCTTGGTATTTTTCGATTTTTGGCCAAATATTTAATTTAGTTGGAATAGTACCATTGTAACGAATTACATGTGGTAATAAGATACCATTTGTACGTCCATGAGGTACATGGAATTCTCCACCAATTTTATGAGCTAATGAGTGATTCATTCCTAAGAATGCATTCGCAAATGCCATACCTGCGATAGTAGCAGCATTATGCATTTTTTCTCTAGCAACTGGATGAGTAGTTCCTTCTTTTACTGATAATTCTAAGTAATCAAATACTAATTTAACTGCTTGTTTTGCCCAACCATCTGTGAAATCAGATGCTAAGATAGAAACATAAGCTTCTACTGCATGAGTTAAAACGTCAATTCCTGTATCAGCAGCGATTTGTGGTGGTAAACTCATTACGAATGTAGGGTCTACGATTGCTACAGTTGGAGTTAAAGCATAGTCAGTTAATGGATATTTTTTGTTTTCTTTTGTATCAGTGATAACTGAGAATGGTGTTACTTCTGAACCTGTTCCTGATGTTGTAGGGATACAGATTAATTTAGCTTTTTTACCTAATTCAGGGAATTTGAAAGCACGTTTTCTAATGTCCATGAATTTTTGTTTAATATCATTAAAGTTTACTTCTGGGTTTTCATATAATAACCACATTACTTTAGCAGCATCCATTGAAGATCCTCCACCTAAAGCAATAATAGTATCAGGTTTGAAGTTATTCATTACAGCTAAACCTTTTTCAACTGTATCGAAACTTGGATCTGGTTCTACATCGAAGAATAATTCTAAATCTAATTTTTCTTGTCTTCTTCTTAAAGCATCTTCTACTTTTTCTACATAACCAAGGTTATACATACCTTTGTCAGTAACGATCATAACTTTACCTAATTTTTTCATATCTCTTAAATATCTAATTGAATTTTTTTCAAAATAGATTTTTGGAGGAAGTTTCACCCATTGCATATTGTTGTTACGTCTCCCGATTCTTTTAATGTTAATTAAGTTAACAGCACTAACATTGTTAGATACTGAGTTTGATCCATAAGAACCACATCCTAAAGTTAATGAAGGGATGAAGGCATTATAAACTGAACCAATTCCACCGAATGTAGATGGTGCATTTTCAATAATACGGATTGCTTTACATGCTTTACCAAAAGCAAGAGAGATATCTGAATCTTGTGTATGGATTGCAGCAGAATGTCCTAAACCATTGAATTCTACCATTGCAGCAGCTTTCGCAATACCATCTTCTGTACTACTAGCTTTTAATACAGCTAATACTGGAGATAATTTTTCTCTAGTTAATGGTTCATTTGGTCCTACTTCACCACATTCAGCACAAATGATTTGTGTGTCTGCAGGTACAGTGAATCCAGCTTGTTCAGCGATCCAAGCAGCAGGTTTACCAACAACGTTTGCATTTAATTTTGCTTCGTTTACGTTAGTAGCACCAGATTGTACTCCAAACATATAGTTTTCTAATTTTGTTTTTTCGTCTTTGTTTACAAAATATACTTTGAAACGTTTCATTTCAGTAAGGAATGCTTTGTAAATTTCTTTATCTACGATAGCAGCTTGTTCAGATGCACAAATCATACCATTATCGAAAGATTTTGATAAGATAATGTCATTTACAGCTCTATCTAATACACATGATTTTTCTACATAAGCAGGAACGTTACCAGCCCCAACACCTAATGCAGGTTTACCACATGAATATGCAGCTTTTACCATTGCATTACCACCAGTTGCTAAGATTGTAGCAATTGTTGGATGATTCATTAATGCACTAGTTGCATACATTGATTTTAAATCTAACCATTGAATACAGTTTTCTGGAGCACCAGCTGCAACAGCTGCGTCACGAATTACTGTAGCTGCCATTACAGAACATGCATGTGCAGATGGATGGAATGAGAAGATAATTGGATTTCTTGTTTTTAAAGAAATTAATGATTTAAAGATTACTGTTGAAGTTGGGTTTGTTGTTGGTACGATACCACAAACAACACCTACTGGTTCAGCGATTTCAGTGATTCCTAATAAAGGATCTTCATTAATAACACCTACTGTTTTTGTATGACGTAAATTACTTGTTACATATTCACATGCAAATAAGTTTTTTACAGCTTTGTCTTCGAAAACACCTCTACCTGTTTCGTTAACTGCAGCTTCAGCTAAGATACCATGAGCATCTAACCCTGCTACTGAACATTTTGCCACGATGTGGTCTACTTGTTCTTGTGTGAATGAACCAAATTCTTCTAAAGCAATTGCTCCTTTTGCTGCTAATTCAGCAACATGAGCATCTACTTGCTCCGTAGTTGGTTCTACATTGATTTTTTCAACTTTTTTTTCTGCCATTTTCATTCTCCTTGTTTATTGTGAAAAAATTATTTTAATTACACGGTTATAATACATGATGAATATTTAAATTACAAGTACTTTTTGTTGTTTTTTTAAATGTAAACTCTTACATTTAAAAAAAGTGATACAAAAAAAAGAAACTATCTAATTTCTTTTATTTGTTCTAAAATAACTTGACCTATTCCAGGTTGGTTATGTGATGAAATTGTATGATTTGCGACCTCTTTAATCATATCCATTGCATTATCCATGGCATAACTATTTGGTGTTAGTTTTAACATTTCTAAATCATTTTCACTATCCCCAAAGATTAATACTTCCTCAGGATCAATCGCTAACTCTTCCATAATACTTTTTACTCCATCTGATTTATTAATACCATGAGGCATTATTTCATACCATCCTGGTGATACTGTCATAACAGAGTAATCTTTTAATAAGCTACGCACTTTTTTTGAATTTGTTAAAAAGAAAGTAGGACATTGTACACACATTTTTGTAACTCCATCAAAAGATTCTTCATAAGGACTAAATCTAGGACTAGGTAAACGTCCATCATATCCACTACTTAATAACCTTTTTTGTAAAAAACTATTATTCATAATCCAATGGATCATTCTTCCACCACTGATATAACTTGCATTATCATGGAATGCAAAAGCTATATATCCTAATTTAGCTGCTGCTTGTTTTACCACTGTTACATCTGCTCTTGTTAAACCTTCATTAATTATGACTTGTTTATCGCTAAAACGATATCTTTGTAAACCATTCACAGTTACTAAATAACCATTATTATAAGTATCCATTCCTAATTTAGAATAAATATGTTCTAAACCAACCATATTTCTACCAGTTGCTAGAACCAATACAACACCATTCTCTTGTACTGTTTTTAAGACTTCTACATTTTCTTCTAGAAGCTCTTTGTTTTTGTCTAATAATGTGCCATCTAAGTCACACACGACCATTTTTATCATATTACACCTCATTCTATTACCCCTATATATTAAAAGAGAAGTGCCATTTTGTAAAGTTTTTTTTATTTTCACAAAAAAAAGGATATCCAAAGATATCCCTTATATTCAATTAAACACCAAATAATAAATCAACGTAAGTTGGTACTGGCCAATAGTCAGCTCCCACTACTTCTTCAATAGCATCTACAGTTGAACGTAATTCTTGTAATCCACCGAATACATCATCTTTCCAAGCTGCAGCTTGTGCCATCATATCTTCTTCCATTGCTTCACATCCACTAATGTTAGATTCTAATGTCGCCATTTGTTCTTTCATTGTTTTAATTAAACAAGCTAAACCATCCACATCTTCTTTTAAGAAGTCTGCATCGATTTCTGCTTCTTTTGCAACTACATAAGAAGTACTAATTGATTCTAAATATTTTATTGCAGCAGGATATAATTGAGTTTTAGCCATTTTTAGACCAGTTAATCCTTCTACACGAATTGTTTTTGAATAATTTTCTAATAAGATTTCTAAACGAGATTCTAATTCTACTGCACTATATACACCTAAACCATCTAATAAGTCGATGTTTTTAGCTTCTTCTAAACATTTTAAAGCATCAACTGTATTTTTGTTGTTAGCTAAACCACGTTTTGTAGCTTCTTCTTCCCATTCTTTTGAATAACCATCTCCATTAAAGATAATACGTTTATGTTCCGTAATAAATTCTTTTACTACTTCTGCTAATGTTTTACCACCTTCAATTCTATCAGCCATTTCATTCATTGAATCAGCTAAGATAGCATTTAAGATTGTATTTGGACCAGCAACAGATTGAGCAGATCCTACCGCTCTAAACTCAAATTTGTTTCCAGTGAAAGCAAATGGAGAAGTTCTATTACGATCTGTATTGTCTTTTGCAAATGTTGGTACTACTGCAACACCAGTTTCAAAACGAGTATCACCACCACTTACCATCGCATCACCACTACAAACAGATTCAACTAATGCATCTAATTGAGAACCTAAGAACATTGAAACGATAGCTGGTGGGGCTTCATTTGCACCTAAACGGTGATCATTTCCAGCACTAGCAATTGACATACGTAATAAATCAGCATATTTATCAACCGCTCTAATAGTACAAGCTAATGTAGCTACGAAAGGCATATTTTCGCTTGGGTTACTACCTGGGTTAAATAAGTTAATTCCTGTATTTGTAATAACAGACCAGTTATCATGTTTCCCTGAACCATTAACACCTGCAAATGGTTTTTCATGTAATAAACAACGTAAACCATGTTTTTTAGCAATGTCTTGCATTACTTGCATTAATAAGTGATTATTATCTGTTGTAATATTTACTTTTGAATATACACAAGCAACTTCATGTTGTGCAGGAGCAACTTCATTATGTTTTGTTTTTGAAGGAATTCCATATTTCCATAATTCTCTATCTAATTCATCCATGAATGCACCAACTTTACGTTTAATGCTTCCAAAATAATGATCTTCTAACTCTTGACCTTTTGGTGCCATAGCTCCAAATAAAGTTCTACCAGTTAATTTTAAGTCCATTCTTTCTTGGAAGAATTTATCATCTACTAAGAAATATTCTTGTTCTGCACCTACAGATGCAGTTACTTTTGTAACACCATCAGCTCCAGTGAAAGGCATTAAACGAACTGCTGCTTTTGATAAAGCATCACATGAACGTAATAAAGGAGTCTTTTTATCTAATGCTTCTCCTGTGTATGAACAGAATAATGTTGGAATATATAAAGAACCGTCTTTTACGAATGCTGGTGAAGTACAATCCCATGCTGTATATCCACGAGCTTCGAATGTAGCACGTAATCCCCCTGATGGGAATGATGATGCATCTGGTTCTCCTTTTCTTAATGTTTTACCACTAAATTCTAAAATAGCTTTTTCTCCTGATGGTTCTAAAAACGCATCATGTTTTTCAGCTGTTAAACCAGTCATTGGCATAAACCAGTGAGTAAAATGAGTAGCACCATGTTCTACAGCCCATACTTTCATCGCATTTGCAACAACAGTTGCTGTTTCTTTTGATAATTCTTCCCCATTATCTAAAGCTTCATGGAATGCTTTATATGTTGATTTAGGAATACGTTCTTTCATAACCTCATCACCAAATGTCAAACATCCATATTGATCCATTAAGTCTTTTAATTCCATATAATTACCCTCCGTTTTTAGTTTTCTTGACGCTATTATACAATTATGGTATTCGCTTGTCAATCCTAAAATAATATTTTTTTATCATAATAACACTAAATTATTAACATAAAGAAAAGCACCAACCGGTGCTTATAAAAGACTTACAAAATAGGCAACATATGTTAACAACATAATTATTGCTCCAGACTTTCTTAACTTTAATTCTGAATTAATACAAACAAAGAATAATATTAATGCTCCAATAGCAACTAAACCATCTACAATAAAACTACTTTCAAAAGTAATAGCAGTTGGTGACACTAAAGCTGTCGTTCCTAACACAAATAAAATATTAAAAATATTACTTCCTATAATATTACCAATCGTAATATCTGTTTTCCCTTTTAGTGCAGCCATTGCAGAAGTAATCAATTCTGGCAATGAAGTACCAAAAGCAACAATAGTTAAACCTATTAAACGCTCACTAACACCTAACGTAGTTGCAATAGCAGTAGCACTATCAATTGTTAAATCACTACCCACCACAATAGCAACAATACCCCCTATTGCAAAAATAATTAACTTAGGGAACGTATCCTTTTCATCCAATTCTTCTATTTCATCAACAGAACCTTCTCCACTTTTTACTAAACGATATAAATAATACATAAAGCCTAAAAAGATAACCCATAATATAACACCATCCATAAAGTCAATACTGTTACCTAACTTACCTAACACTACCAACACCAAAGTAATAACCATCACAAAAGGAATTTCATAACGATATGTATTTTTCTTTAACCCTAAAGGCGCTAGAATCCCTGCAATCCCTAAAATTAATAAAATATTCATAATATTACTTCCAATAACATTACCAACAGCTAAATCAACACTACCAGCCATGGCACTTGTAATACTAATTGCAGCTTCTGGAGCACTTGTTCCAAATGCTACAATCGTTAAACCAATTACTATTTGTGGAATATGAAACTTAGCAGCAATCTTAGATGCTCCTTCAACAAACTTATCTGCTCCTTTTATTAAAATAAAGAAACCTACTAGTAAAAACAATACCTCTTTTAACATACTATTCTCCTATCAACCCAAAATGTTTCATTGCTTTTGTAACACCTTGGTTTTCTACTCTATCCGTAATATAATCACTAACATCCTTTGCTGCTTGGCAACCATTCCCCATTGCAATACCCACATTCACATAATCTAACATTTCTAAATCATTCGATCCATCACCTAGTGCTACCGTATCTTCTTGATGACGACCGATTGCTTCCACTAGTTTTTGAATCCCTATTGCTTTTGATTGTCCTTTTAATGTTAAATCAAAAGAAAGTTCTCCATATCCTATTCTAGTATGATGTTGTTGAACATCAAAGTATGGCGATAATACTTCTTTCATTCTTTCTGCCTGTTCTATCTTTACAACAATCATCGCTAAATAAACTTCAATATCTTCTAATACAAACTTATCTTTTACTACTTCATCACGCATTCCCCAATCATCACGGAATTTTCTATGAACTGGATGAGTTTGATCTAATACATAAATAAAATCATTTCCTTCTAAATAATAAGTCATATCAAATTCTCTAGCTAATGTATCAATTGCTTTTAATGCTTCTAATGGTAATACACTTTTATATACTTCTTTATTTTGATAAGTAACATATGCCCCATTACATGTTACTAACCCACTAAAATCATAATCTTTTACCCCTGGTGTAATAAAGCAAGGACATCTACCTGTTGCTAAAAAAACATCATGATTATTTTGTTTTAATTGGTCTAATGTTTGACGAACTTCATCAGGAATACGAAAGATTCCTATATTACAGTCTATTAATGTTCCATCAACATCAAAGAAAACCATTTTTTCTTTCATTTATTAATCTCCTTTACGTGAATTGAAAAAAAGAATGCTAAGCATTCTTATATCATTTTTTCTAGTTGAACTAATTCAACTTCCATTGGTGTTAAGTTACCTAAGAAATCTACTAATACTTTTGCAATTTCTTTTTCCATGTCAATTGATTCAACACGACCAGATTTTCCTACAAAAGGCCCTTGAATAATATTCACTTCATCACCAACAGTAAAGTCTAAATCTACTGCTGTTTTTAATCCCATTTTCTTTAAAATTGGATCAAGTTCATGTTTTTGAAGTGGGAATGGTTTCGCTCCCCCACCAGAAGAACCAATAAATCCAGTTACTCCTGAAGTATTACGAACTACATACCATGCTTCATCTGTCATAATCATTTCAACTAAAACATATCCTGGGAACATGTTTTTTGTTTTATTAATCTTTTTACCATCTTTAATCTCAGTTTCTACATGTTCAGGAATTAAGATTTGAAATAATAAATCTTGTAATCCCATTGATTCCACACGTTTCTCTAAGTTTTCTTTTACTTTGTTTTCATGACCAGAGTATGTATTAACAACATACCACTGTCTTCCTTCATCATTCATTCCTGCCATATTAGTTAGTCCCCAATGCTTTTAAAATCAATGCAATGATTGCGTCACCTGCATAAAAGAATAATGCCATAACAAAACAGAATACTAAAACTGTAAAAGAATTTTTAACTAATTCTTTTTTTGATAACCAGCTAACTTGTTTTGCTTCACTTTTAATTGCTTTAATACTAAACCACTCTTTAAATTTCATAGAACCTCCTACTTTGTTTCCTTATGTACTGTATGTTTATCGCATTTTTTACAATACTTTTTTAACTCTAATCTTTCAACATTAACACGTTTGTTTTTTGTCATAGAATAATTTCTAGATAAACATTCGCTACATACTAAAATTATTTTTTGTTTCATTTTTATCAACTCTTTCTCGCTATTATAATCTAGCACAAATTAGAAGTAGAGTCAATTAGATTTGCAATAACCTAACTTTTTTTGTAGGCGATACATTGCATTATAAACCACTTTTACATCTACATCCAAATATCTAGCAATTTCCCATTGCATATACCCTTCTAATTTCCAGGCAATAACTTGTTGTTCTAATGGTGAACATTGTTCTAATATTTGTTGATTATAGTAGGTAGTTTCTTCTTTTACAATTAATTGTACACTAGGTTGATAGGTTTGTTTTTGATCTTCTACAATAGCCTCATTACTATAACCATACAAACTAATTTCATCTAAAGCAATCGCTCCATCATAAAATCGTTCTTTTTCTAGATACTGTTTTCTAGTTGTACTATAAACTTGATTTTTTATTACTTTTGCTAAATAAGTCTTCAACATACAATTTAAATCCACTCGATATTGATACATTGCTTTATTACATAATACCCAACTATTTTGACAAACATCTAAATACTCATTATGATCTCTCATATAAATATGTAATGATAAAACAATTCTTTCGACATAACAATATGTCCAATCACATAACATCTTTTCTGCAACCAAACATCCTTGTCGACACAAATACAATAGCTCCTCCTCATTGTAACAATCCATGTTACCTCCTCTCTGCTATAGAGGGTGACGAGATTGATGTACTTGATATAAAAGTACTGCAGTAGCAACTGAAACATTTAATGATGTAACATGCCCAGTCATTGGAATAATAACATGTAAATCACATGTCTTACTCACTAGTCTTGAAATTCCTTCTCCTTCAGAACCCATTACTAAGGCTACTGGCATATTATAATCTACTTGACGATAATCTTGTGCTTTGTCGCTTAAATCGCAACCAACTACCCAGTATCCTTTCTCTTTTAACGATTCTAATGTTTTTGTTAAATTAGTAACACTTGCTACTTTTACATGATCAATAGCTCCTGTTGATACTTTGGCAACTGTCCCATTTAATTTTACGCTACGATGCTTACCGATAATAACACCATCTACCCCTATTGCATCCGCACTTCTTAAAATAGCACCTAAATTATGTGGGTCTTGTAAACCATCTAATATTAATAATGTTGGTTGTTTCCCGGCTGGAATATCCTTCAGTATTTCTTCCACCTCAAAATACTTATACTCTTCAATACACGCAAGAATCCCTTGATGAACTACCTTACCAACTGCTTGAAAACAAAATTGTTTATCAACCATTTCTACCGGTATATTTTTCTTGCGAGCAAGCTCGATTATTCCACTGTCTTTTTGTAACAAGCATACCTTATGTATCCCTTTGTCACCCTTTAATGCTTCCATTACTGTATTTCTTCCATATATATATTGTTCCATAAATTTCACCTTTTTTCGTCTCGTTTATATCCTACATTTCTCCCATTACTGTTCTTTGTTTTTTTCAAAGAAAGCTAAATACTGTTGAAATATCTCATCAATACGATCCATTTCTTCTAATAAATAATAATGCCCTATAATTGCTTCGAAACCTGTTGAATAACTATGTGCTACTGTTTCATTTTTCGTTCCACTTTTTGTATTACGTCCACGTTTATAAATATCTTCCTCTTCTTTGCTAAACCATGACTCTTTTAATGCTACCTTCATAAATTCCATTTGACCCTTTGCACTTACTAACAATACTGCAGCTTTTTGATAATCGTTTGGTTTTGCAATATCGGTATGACGAATCAAATGATCTCTAACTAATAGCTCTAAATAAGCATCCCCTAAATATGCCAATACTAAGGCATTTGTTAACTCTGGTCGCATTATAATATCCCTTTTTCTATTAATACTGCACGATATTGATCGGCAGATTCGAAGTCCTTTTGTTTTTTTGCTTCATTCCAATTTTGATAAGTTTTACTATCTTCTTCACTTAACATTGGCGTAATAAACATAAACCCTAAAACATCTACCATTTTCATTAGTGTTTCAAAAGCTTCACTAATCGCTATTCCATCTTTTTCTCTTTGACGAAGTAATTGATTTAAGACTTTTACTTGTTCAAGAATAGCTGTTAATGCTAATGAAGTATTTAAGTCATCTTCTAAACAAGCTACCATACTATCTACTGTTTCTTTTTTAAATGATTGTTTTGTTACATTTTCTACTTGTAAATAGACTGTTGCTTGTTTTAAAACATTTTCTACTTTCTCTACTTCTTTTTTTACTGTTTCTAATACTTCATCTGTAAAGTTTAAAGGATTACGGTAATGAGAAGATAACATTAACCATTTATATACATTACATCCTAAATCTGCTACTAAATCTTTTGCCCAAAGGACATTTCCTTTTGATTTCGACATTTTTTCATTATTAATATTAATCATTTGATTATGCATCCATGTATGTGCAATTGGATGATGATGGCAAGCCATTGATTGAGCAATCTCATTTTCATGATGTGGGAACTTTAAATCTTGCCCTCCTCCATGAATATCAATCTTTCCATCTTCAAATATATCATTAATCATAACCACACATTCACTATGCCAACCAGGACGTCCTTTTGACCAAGGACTATCAAAACGAATTCCTTCTTCTGTTTTTTTCCATAAAGCAAAATCAACACTTGCTTCTTTTTTATCATTATCTTCCACACGATCACTAGCCCCAGCCATTAAGTCTTCTACCTTAATCCCTGACAATTGACCATATTCTTTTATTTTAGTAACTCTAAAATAAACATCTCCATCCACACAATAAGCAAATCCATCTTCTACTAAACCTTCAATAAAAGCAATAATTTGATCCATTGTTTCTGTTACTCTTGGTGCATATGTTGGAAATAATAAATTTAATTGACTACGAACATCTTCATAAGCCTTGATATATTTATCTGTTAGTTCTTTTTCACTTATTCCTTCTTTCATAGCAGCTTGAATTATTTTATCATCTACATCTGTAAAATTAGATGCAAAAGTTACATCATAACCTGTATATTCAAACATACGACGTAATACATCAAAAACAATCATTGGTCTTGTATTGCCAATATGTACATAGTTATATACAGTTGGTCCACAAACATAAATACTTACTTCATTTTCTTTCATTGGTACAAATTCTTCTTTTTTATTTGTCAATGTATTAAATAGTTTCATCTTTCTACTCTCCATTTCTATTTAAATAAACTGTTATAATCAATCATTGTGTAGATATAATCTTTATATCTCGCTAACACTTCTCGTACTTCTCTTGTTGTTTGTCCATCATATACAACATCTTGACAAGCTACTCCATAAGCATCTATATCTAATTCTAAGGCAATATACATTGCTCGATATAAATGATAAACTTGCGTTACAATAACAACACTCTCATATTCATCTTTTAACTGATAAATGCTATCATAGGTAGAAAAACCGTAATAATCTTCTACAATAAGAGAACTATCTACTCCTTGATTTAACAAGTAGTTTTTCATAGAAGCAACCTCATCATAATATTCATCACTACTGTATCCACTAACTATAATAGGAATCGAAGGATTCGATTCATATATTTCTATTGCTGTATCTAAACGATCTTGTAACATCGATGAAGGTGTTCCATCACTATAAACACTTGCCCCTAACACCACAATACAATCTATTGATTCATCAACATCACTTACTTCCATTATATAATTCTTTGTAGAAGATATCACAATCTTATTAGTTCCTACTAATAATCCAACTACCAAGAGTATTTGAATAATAAGAATCATTGGTAATCCAATTCGAAAAGATAAATGCTTTGTTTTATGTCGAAATAATTGCATCCCTGCAATTGCTCCTACACTCCCTCCAAGAATCGCAACCAAGAACAATGTTTTTTCTGGTATTCGATACTTATGTCTTATTGCTTTTTGTTTATCTATAAAAAATAAAAACAAAGCAATCACTTGTATCCCTATTAAATAATACAAAATATATTTCATACAAAACTCCTCTTCCACTAAAAAAAGCATGTTATCCTATCTAGACACTTTGTGCTATTCCACCAGATAGTATACTGCTTTCTATTTATCTATTAACGCTAGAATCACGTTCTCTCTTTTCAAGAAACTCAAATAAGTGCACTTCAAATATATTCCACAAGCTATTTCCACCAACAAGCTCTCTCTATTGTTTTCTATATCCTACTCTTCTTATTTATAATTTAACTATGTTTTATCAATTGTAAGTGTTTTTAAAAATGTCGTAATATAATCAATTCTTGACTCATACGTTACTGTATCGGCACGATAAGCATAAATATATGTCTTATCTTCTGAAAAATAAACAATATGTTTAAAACGCATTCCTATATCATTATAATATCCTGTTACTTCATATACCGTAATACCACTTTCCAATATAGGTTGAGATACTGTAACTCCAGTTGCCCCATATTGTTCTAATTCACTAACATAAAAGACCTTTTTTTCATCAGAAGTATTTTCTGTTGCATCATATGTAATCATATATATAAGTAATTCATCATCATCTTGGAATTGAATCGTATTCGATGTAGTCGCAATAGCAGCAGCATCATCCGCTTGATTTGTTAGTGTGAAACTAGATGGATAGTAAAAATCTACTTCCGTTCCCACTTCATATAGCGTTCCTTCTTTTACTACATTCGTTGTCGTACTCTCTTCTTGACAACCCGCAAGCAGAAGTACACAAGCACAGGCAAGCAGCCATTTTATTCTTTTCATGTCTTTTCTCCTTGTCTATATAGCCATTTTGACACAATTTCGCTTTTTTTACAACCTTATTACAGAAATTCAATAGAGTAACTGTATTTTTACATATATTTTAAAATAGCACATATAGTAGGGGGAGGTGAAAAAATGAGTCCAAGAATTTCTTATACCAATAAAGAAGTAGAATTACTTGCACGGATCATCCGTGCAGAAGCTTTGGGAGAAGGGGAAGAAGGAATGTTACAAGCAGGGAATGTTGTAGTGAATCGAGTTGTTGCTACTTGTGATGTATTTAAACGTACCATGAGTATTACAGATGTCATTTATCAAAAGAATGCTTTTTCTGGTGTTGGAACTGCTCTTTTTAATTCAGGTGTCCGACAAATAGACTTAGATCTAGCAAAAAGATTAATAAATGGTTATCGTACTTATCCTGCTTATCGTGCCTTATGGTTTAAAAATCCTGGTAAGAATGTGACTTGTCCCCCTGAATTTTATGGTGTCTTGGCAGGGGAATATCGGCAACATTGCTTTTATAATCCCAAAGATTCACTAAATTGCAATATATAAGGAGAGAAAAATATGAGTTATTTTGATGATTTAAATCCCTATTTAATTCGTGAAGAACAAACAGATCCTCTTAGCAATGAAGAATCTGTTGTTAATCCGGTAGAAGAGTATACAGAAAACATCCTAAAAAACAACATTGGTAAATTAGGTACTTTCTATTTTACGTATACTGGTAGTACAGAATGGCGTGATCGAGTATATCGTGGTGTATTAGAACAAGCTGGTATTGATCATTTTGTTATACGTGATCCCCAAAACAATCGAAGATATTTATTAGCTTCTTTATATTATGTTTGGGCAGAGTTTGATGAAGCATTAAATTATTGATATTTCCTAGGAAATATCGCATAAATAAAAAAAGACTTCTGTCTTTTTTTATTTGTCCCAATGAAAGATAACGAGCCGTGTATACTTCGTATTATGCTCATAACGAGTATTAGTCTTGTTTGGATAAAATTTTATACAAAAGCATACAAATTACAACATAAGCAATCCAACTCAATCCGTAGACAATAACGGAATTTCCAAGCTCTAAAGTTGGTTGAATTATAAAAGAGTATCTACCAATTGTACTTTGTATTAAGTTAAATGTACAAGAGTATGGTATCAATACCAATAACCAAATATTTATAGTCCAAAATTGCTTTTTTGCTTTTTCCTTATATTCACCGATATATTGTCCAACAAAAAATATCATTACACCCATAGCCATCAATATTAAGCCAATCATTACGGAAACTGGCGATTGTTCCTCTACCCAAACTACTATGGCAACAATTAATCCGATAAAATTAAATGCTGTTCCTGCCAATGTAAATATACGTGCATCTGATTTGTCTTTTGTATTCTCTGGCTTTGGTTCGATACCCTTTATTATATAATCTGTTGTAACCTCAAAGTAATCACTTAGTATTGTAATCTTATCAATATCGGGTATACTTTGTTCACTTTCCCATTTTGAAACAGCTTGTCTTGAAACGCCTACCTTGTCAGCAAGTTCTTCTTGCGAAATGCCTTTTACTTTTCTTAAATGTTGTATTCTGTCTGCTATGTTCATAGTTAGCAACTCCTTTCTTTTATGGCTCAATTATAGCAAAACCATCGGTTGCATAACCACCATTTATGCATTGAGATATGTCAACCTACAGTTGCAACTATGTTTTTAGCACTCAAACTAATATAAATAACCTGTATATGCAAATCTTATCACACTAGACTTACTCATTCAATGATGGGTAACAATTAAAAATGCAATTGCTATAACCTCTATAAAAGCTACTTCAGACATAGAATGAAAGAGCTATAAACCTTAAGATTAATATTTTATTACGACATTTATTACGACATTTATTACGACATGCGTGTCACATTACTTTCCATCCACCTGATTTATTTGCTCCTACTTTCTCGATAATCCCTTTTTCTTTTAAATCCTTCAATATTCTTTGAACTTGTCTTTGAGAAATCTTTAATTTTTTTGATGCTTCTATTGAAGATATCTTATTGTTTTCTTTTATTAAATTTAACAATTTATCATGGAGTGACTCTTCTTGATATTCTATATTGATAATTAATTCATTTAATGATGATTTTATAATTTCCAACATAAAACGAACAAATTCTGTTGATTCACTTTGAGTATTGGCCGTATTTATTGCTTCATAATAGCCAGATTGTTGGTCATGTATTAGTGATTCAATCGGTAACCATAAAAAAAATTCCTTCCAATCTGCTAATAGAAGAGTATGCCACAATCTTCCCACTCGTCCATTCCCATCTGAAAATGGATGTATAAATTCAAATTCATAATGAAAAATACATGACTTTATTAATGGATGTATTGTTGATTCTTTCATCCAAACAAATAAATCATCCATCAATTGTGGAACATACTGTGGTGGTGTTCCTGCATGGATTAAATGATTCCCATCAAATACACCTACTCCTCCACTACGAAACATTCCGGCTTCTCTAACTAAATCATTCATCATTAATCCATGGGCCTTTAATAAGTCGTGAACTGAATAGGGATCTAGTTTTGTTAAACTATGATATGCTTCATAAGCGTTTTGTACTTCTCTAATATCTTTAGCTGGTCCCAAAACTTTTTTTCCATCTATAATATCACTTACCTGATTAATAGTTAATGAATTTTGTTCAATTGATAAAGAGGAATGGATAGACTGTATTCTATTCTCTCTTCTAAGAACTGGGTTCTTAGAAAGCTGTTGTTTAGATACAAGCACTCCTGTTTGTTCGGCTATTTCTATTACCAAATTTGTAATTTCTTCTGTTATAGTAAAGGGTGATTTATATTTTTCTATCATTTCATATCATCCTTTCTTTTTTTATATTATTTCCAAAACTACTTTTTGCAGTATAAAAACATTTTTTGTAAAAAATTGTTGATTTTGATAAAAACCACTATCTAGCATTAATAACAAGGTATGATACCTATAGCATAAGGAAGTAGAGTTAAAAATAACAACTCCTTCAAGTTAGATGCATGCTTAAATAAATTTTTGATTAGAACTAAATATCACTTATTAGCATATACAAAAATACTTTATCATAAGTATATCACTATATTGTAAACTTAATAAGCATTAGTTCTAATTTAATAGTATACCCTCATACATATAAATGATGTGGGGTAAAATTACCCAACATCATCATGATATTTATTGTTTGATTTCCTTCTGTTTTTTAAAATGCAACAAGAACTAATATACTTATCATCATTAACATTACTTGGTCATGTATTATTGATTCAATCGGTAACCATATTCTCATCGATTAAGATTATCTTACATTCAGCACATCTATAACATTTCACTCTAGCTCCATATTTGAGAAAGTTAAATATTCCTAACTTAATATCATTTTCTTCTACAGCCCAACGACTAGAAAAAGTTTGTTTCTTTTTCTTGTTAGTGGACCAACTTATTACCTCACCTCTTGCTTTAATGTATCCAATTGAAAATAGTTGGTTACAAAAAGGACAATTTTTACGTTTCATAGAATTACTCCTTCTCCATTTAAGTTTTATGACAATTATAACAAAGCGAACCCGACACAGTATGTCTAGTTCAAAAATTTATATTCTCATATTTTATACAATCTCTAATATAAGCAAAATATAAATAATCTCGTGTATAACCTAAGCTCCTTTCGCTTTCTTTTATTTTCCCCAATGAATAGGTTCTTGATGATGTTGTATTAAAAATTCATTTGCTTTACTAAAAGGTTTTGATCCAAAGAATCCTCGATAAGCAGATAGTGGAGAAGGATGTACTGATGTTAAAACACAATGTTTTGTTTGATCAATATATTTTGCTTTTGATATCGCATTTTTGCCCCATAAGATAAATACCATTGGTTTCTCTCTTTGATTACAGGCATCAATAATAGCATCACTAAACTGTTCCCATCCTTTTTTAGCATGCCCATTTGGTGTACTAGCTGGTACTGTAAATACAGTATTCAACAAACAAACACCTTGCCTTGCAAGATAAGTCAAATCCCCATGATCATTTACTTCTTGTTCCATATCACTTTGAACCTCTTTAAATATATTAACTAAACTTGGTGGAATTTTAACTCCTTTTTGAACACTAAACGCTAAACCATGAGCTTGATTAGGACCATGGTAAGGATCTTGTCCTAAAATTAATACTTTTACATCTTCTAATTCACAAATACGAATCGCGTTATAAATATCTTCTCTTTGAGGATAAATTATTTTTTCTTGATATTCTTGATCTAAAAAGATTTGTAACTCTATAAAATATTCTTTTTTAGATTCTACTTCCAATACTTCTTTAAATGTCTTCATGAAATATATACTTTCTAATAGCTTCTGCTACTACACCTTCATTATTATCTGCTTTCGTGACATAGTCACATACTTCTTTTACATCATCTACTGCATTATTAGCAGCTATTGATAAACCTGCTACTTCTAACATAGAAAGATCATTATAATTATCTCCAATTGCTATTGTTTGTTCCATTGGTATATTTAATAACTTTGCAAGTTCTTTTAAACCTTGTCCTTTATGTACTCCTTTTCGATTTATTTCCATATAACGATTAGATGAATAACTAATTGTTACTTTTTCTTTTAATCGATTATCTATTTGTGCTTCTAATGAATGTAAATATTCGATATCTTCACTTTGAAATAGAATTTTACATATCGGTGTATCTTTTAAGAAAGATACATCTTTTTCTTTTTTCTCTACAAATTTAAGTCCTTGTCCTATGAGTCTTTGACGTTCATTATCTTTCATATCATAACCATAAGGTCCTTCAAAAGTACCAATTAAAACACATACATCCTTACCCCATCCAAACTCAGCTAATTCCTTCATAATATCATAATCCAAACCATTAAAAGATAAAACCTTACTCCCTTTATTCTCTGATAGCGATGCTCCATTATAAGAAATAACATACTCATCTTCCACATCATCTAAACCTAATTCTTTCAATACTTTACTAATCTGTGCAAAACCTCTACCTGTAGCTGGTACAAATTTAACACCATACTCTTTACTTGCTTTCATAATAGCTTCTATATTTGCTCTAGGACAAAGATGTTCATTATTTAATAATGTTTCATCCATATCACAAGCAATCAATTTATATTCCATCATTTTCTCCTAACACAAACTTCTCTATTGTTTCCTTTACAGCCCCTTCATAATAATCATGAACCGTAACATAATCACTATTATCTTTCACATCTTGATTCGCATTACTTACAGCCACCCCTAAGCCAGCTGCTTTAATCATTTCTAAATCATTATAGTTATCTCCAATAGCAATCGTTTCTTCTACTTCTATTCCTAAATAATTAGCTAAAAAGCGAAGTGCTGCTCCTTTATCAACACCAGCAGCATTAAATTCTAAATATCTATTTGATGAATAACTAACACTCACATCAAAAGTAGCTATTTCTTTTTGACACTCTTTCTCAATTTGTTTTAAGCAGTCCATATCAGGGTATACATATAATATCTTAACCAATTTTACATCTTTTAAGATTGGTAATTCTTCTTCTTTTAAAATAGTAAAAGGACACTTTTGTGTCGTTTTTCTTTCTACTTCTGATTCAATAGGATGAATCATATAACAGTGATCACTTGAAAACAACAACAATCCTGCTTTAGGATAGCTCTTAATCATAGCCGTTAACTTCTCTGCAAGCTCATAAGTAACTCCTTTAAAATAAAGAATACGATCATTCTTATTTTCAATAATCATTCCCCCATTATAACAAATCGTATACTCTCCCTCTTTTTTCAAAGCATCTAGTTCTTCTAAGATTTCCGTTACCATCATATACCCTCTCCCAGTAGCAGGTACAAACTTCATTCCTTTTTCTCTAGCTTTTTTTATTGCTTCTATGTTCATTGTTGGTACATGATGATTCACTATAAGTGTTTCATCTAAATCTGATAACATTAATTTATACATAATAATCCTCCATTTAGGTCTATTTTAGCACAGGAGTAATAATAATATTGATTTTTTCATAAAAAAAAAGAAGCACAATGATAAGCTTCTTTTCGAATATCAGTATTTATTACGGGAAAACAAACACAATTAAGATATTCGGGACAAGTACATAATAACATATTTGATACCTAAATTACTTTCATATGAAGAAAATAAATTTTCATAATATGAAAATAGCTCTATGTTTCTTCTTTTTACATCCTTCGTGACTTCTTTATCTTTCTATGATATCATTGTCTAAAAGATATTTAAGTGGTTATATCAATATAAATAGATACTATCTAAACAAAATAAAGGAGATTGTATGAAAAGAGTAAATTATAAAAGAGTCTTGCTTGTTGTAGGTTGTTTTTCTTGTTTGGTGGTTAGTACCATCTTTTTAGTATCTCAACTGTTCAGTAATGATACTGATCAAGAAGATATAGAAGAAGATATAGTGGAAGTAGAAGAAGATAATACGGTTTCTTTTTTAGCAGTAGGAGATAATATTGGTCATGATCGAGTAAATGCATATGGTGATATAAATGAAGGAGAGTACGGAGATGGAAGTTATTCTTTTTTACCTTCTTATAGTAATGTTGCTAGTTATATAGAAGAAGCTGATTTGTCTTTTGTGAATCAAGAAACAATTGTTGGTGGTGATGATATTGGAATTTATGGTTATCCTGCTTTTAATACACCTGAACAAATGGCACAAGATTTAGTTAGTTTAGGGTTTGATATTATTAATGGGGCTAGTAATCATACGTGTGACATGGGACTTGCGGCAATTAATTTTACTTGTGAATTATGGCGTCAATTTGAAGAAGTTATTTATGTTGGGGTTTATGATAGTCAAGAAGATGCAGATACGATAAAAACAATAGAAAGAAATGGAATTACTTTTTCTGTTTTAAGCTATACTTATGGAACAAACGGATATACTATTCCCAATGATTATAATGTTTATTTGTTTGATGAAGATAAAATAACAGCAGATGTTGCAAAGGCAAAAGAAGTAAGTGATGTTGTGATTGTTTCATGTCATTGGGGAACTGAAAGTGTGTATGATATTACAGATACGCAAGAACAGTATGCTCAATTATTAGCTGATTTAGAAGTTGATTTGGTGTTGGGTCATCATGCTCATATTATTCAATCTGTAGAATGGGTAGAAGGTGTCAATGGAAATGAAACATTGGTTGCTTATGGTTTAGGGAATTTCCTTAGTACAATGGAGACATTAGATACTCAATTAGAAGGAATGTTATCATTGGATTTTGTAAAGACGGATGATGATGTAGTGATTGAAAATGTAGAATGGATTTCTTTAGTGAATCATTTTGAAGATGGTTTTGAAACAGCAGCTCCAACAGTTTATTTATTAAGTGAATATAGTGAAGAATTACGTCAAGAACATTATGTATTAAGTGATTATCCAGATGCATTAGAATACTTTGAAGAAAAAACAGCAGAAATAATGTCAAATATATCAATAAGAGAGTAGGTAAAATATGAAAATTAGATTTGATCGAATTATACTTGTATTATTTATTTGTAGTGGTATTTTAGCAGGAGGATATTACTTCCTAACATCCTCTAATCTGGAAGAAGCAGAAATAGAGGAAGAAATAGAAGAAGAACCTGCTAATGAGTTTGCAGTATTATCTTATTATCATGAAGAGTTATTAGATGATTATATTGCTTATCAAGAAGCAAATAGTGATTATAGTTTGGAAGATATTGTAACGCATGTAAATATGGGAATCGATGAACCTTTCTATACAAGTGAAGCAATCTTAGTAGAAGATCCTTATGCAATCGATGTCTTAGTTAATAAAGTATATTGTTTTCCAGATGACTTTGTCCCTGAAGATCTAGTATATGTGGATGATTATCGTGATCAACAAATGTGTGAAGAAGCAGCTCTTGCTTTTCAAGCATTAAATGAAGCTTGTCAAGAAGAAGGATTTACAATCTATGCTTATAGTGCTTATCGTTCTATTAGTTGGCAACAACAAATTTATGATAATATGGTAAGTATATATGGAGAAGAGCGTACGAATCAAACTGTATCGAAAGCAACACAGAGTGAGCATCATACTGGATTAGCTGTTGATGTGAGCATTGATGGTTGTGATTATAATTATTGTCATGAAAGTGAGTATTATGATACTTTTTATGATTTATTAGAGGATTATGGATTTATTCTTCGTTATCCAGAAGGTTGTGAAGATTTAACAGGATATACTTATGAATCTTGGCATATTCGTTATTTGGGTGTTGATTTAGCAAAAGAAGTAGTAGCGTCTGGTTTAACTTATGATGAGTTTGTTGCAAGACAATAATAAAATTTATAGTAGGAATTTTTATCAAAGTCGTTTATAATGTCTTTATCGTATTAAAAAAGGAGCGTATCTATGGAACAACTTTCTATTATTTTACCTGTTATTGTATTTTTAGCATTCTCTTGGGTTACTTATGTAACTATTTCCCTATTTTGGGCTATTAGAAAATCAAAAAAATCAGATAAAACATTAGTTCTTGCTTTATCAAAAAAAGGGAAAATATTTTATGGGGTAATGATTACGATACAAGTAGTTTTACTTTTCGTAAGTGCTTATTTCTTTGTTGCTTATTTGTTAGAGGGAGATACAAATACTGCAGCACTATTCTTAAATATTTTAACTGTTTTCTCTATTGGTTCTTGTTATTTGTTACAACAAATTATTTATGTAGGAAATCGTCAAATGTTGATAGGGAAGGTTATATTAGATTATCGTAAAGTAAAAAGGGTTACTTATGAAAAAGATAACACATTACATTTTACATACGGACAACGTACTTATCACACATCATTACGCTTTATTAACCGTGATATATTAAAGCGTTCATTACAAAAATGTCGCTAGCAAGTAGATAATCTACTTGCTTTTATTTTTTTAAAATTGTGCTATAATCAATGAAAAGAGGTGGATTATGAAAACAAAATTTGAAGTAACAGGAATGACATGTGCTGCCTGTGTCAGCCATGTTGAAAAAGCTATTAAACCATTAGATGGTGTACAAGAGGTACAAATAAACTTATTACAAAATAATATGTATGTAGAATATAATGAAGATATCTTACAAGCAGCTGCTATTTGTCAAGCAGTTCAAAAAGCTGGTTATCAAGCAGATTATGGTGCAGTAAAGAAAACAGAAATAAAAACAAAAGATACAATGAAACAAAGATTAATTCTATCTTATCTTTTTTTAATTCCTTTGATGTATGTTTCAATGGGACATATGTTGGGAGCTCCTTTACCTAGCTTTTTAGAAGGTACCCAAAATGCAGTATCTTTTGCATTAACTCAAATGTTATTAGCGTTACCTATTTTATATGTAAATAGAAAGATATTTAAGAATGGTTTTAAGGCTTTATTCCATCTTATGCCTAATATGGATTCTTTAATTGCTATTGGATCTAGTGCCGCCTTTATTTATGGTGTCTTTGCAATATATCGTATTGGTTATGGATTAGGTACATTAAATTATGATCTTGTTACTAGTTATCATATGGACTTGTATTTTGAATCTTCTGCAACCATTCTTGCTTTAATTACAACTGGTAAATATCTGGAAAGTCGTTCAAAACAAAAAACAACAGACGCTATTAGTAAACTATTAAATCTTGTACCACCTACTGCTACTATTTTAAAAGATGGTAAAGAAGTACAAATCCCTGTTGAATCCTTACAAATCAATGATATTTTTATCATTCGTTCAGGTCAAAGTATTCCTGTAGATGGCAATGTAGTCGAAGGAAGTTGTACTGTAGATGAATCTGCTTTAACTGGTGAAAGTATGCCTGTTTTTAAACAAACTGGTGATAATGTTATGAGTGGTTCAATGAATAAAACAGGTTTTATTCATTGTTGTGCTACTAAGGTTGGTAATGATACAACTATTTCAAAGATTATTGAATTAGTAGAACAAGCTGCAGCTTCTAAAGCTCCCATTTCTAAACTTGCTGATAAAATAGCTGCTGTCTTTGTACCTGTTGTTATTACTATTTCTATCCTTAGTTTTATTACTTGGTTATCCCTTGGATATCCTTTAGAAACAGCTATTTCTTTTGCTATTTGTGTTTTAGTTATTTCTTGTCCTTGTGCTTTAGGTTTAGCTACTCCTACTGCTATTATGGTTGGTACTGGGGTTGGTGCTAAAAATGGTATTTTAATTAAGTCTGCTCAAAGTTTAGAAATAGCTCATCAAGTAACAACGATTGTATTTGATAAAACTGGAACTATTACCAAAGGGAAACCTCAAGTAACGGATGTGGATACTAAAATAGAACAAGAAGAATTCTTAAGAATAATGGCAAGTCTTGAAAGACTTTCTGAACATCCTCTAGCAAGTGCAATATTAGAATATTATCCGAATACTGATCATTATTATCAAGTACAAGATTTTAAAGTTTATCTAGGACAAGGTATTATTGGTACTATCCATGATCAACCTATTATTATTGGTAATAGTCATTTATTAGAAGAACATCATATAATGAATACTTATGTTGATAAAGCTGAGGTTCTATCAAATGATGCAAAGACTGTTTTATATATGGCTATAAATAATGAATTAGTTGGAATTATTGCTGTTAGTGATCCTATTAAAGAAACTAGTAAAGAAGCGATTGAAAAACTAGAAGCAATGGGATTAGAAATAGTCATGTTAACAGGAGATAACTTACAAACTGCTACTTCTATACAGAAAAAACTAAATATTGATAAAGTAATTGCACAAGTACTTCCTCAAGATAAAGAAAGTCATATTCGTTCATTGCAAAAAGAAGGAAAGATTGTTGCTATGGTAGGAGATGGTATTAATGATGCTCCTGCATTAGTTAGTAGTGATGTCGGTATTGCAATTGGTGCTGGTAGTGATATTGCTATTGATTCTGCTGATATCGTATTAATGAAAAGTGATTTATTAGACTGTGTTACTGCTATTAAGCTAAGTAAAGCAGTTATTAAAAATATAAAAGAAAACTTGTTTTGGGCATTCTTCTATAATACATTAGGAATTCCTCTAGCTGCAGGTTGTTTCTATCTAAGCTTTGGATGGAAACTAAACCCAATGTTTGGTGCTGCTGCAATGAGTTGTAGTTCTATCTTTGTAGTAAGTAATGCATTAAGACTACGTTTCTTTCAAACAAACAAGAAGGGAGAGGTTGTTGTGATGAAAAAAGAAATGGTAATAGAAGGAATGATGTGTTCTCACTGTACAGGTCGTGTTGATAAAGCATTAAACGGACTTGTTGGTGTCCAAGCTACAGTTAGCTTAGAAGATAAAAAAGCATATCTTACTCTTGAACAAGATATTGATGACACACTATTAAAAAGTGTTGTAGAAGATGCCGGTTATAAAGTAATTTCTATTCAATAAAAAGAATCCTCTTAGCTTTTGCTAAGAGGATTTTATTTACTAAATTGACTTTGATATAGTTTGGCATAATACCCATTTTGTTGTAATAATACATGATGATTACCTTGTTCAATGATCTTACCTTGATCCATAACTAAAATACTATCAGCATTCTTAATTGTTGATAAACGATGTGCTACAATAAAACTTGTTTTACCTTTCATCATTGTATCAATTGCTTGTTGTATTTGTATTTCTGTTCTTGTATCAATTGAACTAGTTGCTTCATCTAGTATCAACATTGGTGGATTTACAAGCATTACTCTAGCAATACATAATAATTGCTTTTGTCCTTTGGAAAGATTCCCACCATCTTCTTCTAACATCGTATCATAACCATCTGGTAAAGACATAATAAACTTATGTACTCTTGCTTTATTAGCAGCATCAATAATTTCTTTTTCCGTTGCATTTTGTTTACCATAAGCTATATTTTCTTTTACAGTACCTTTAAAAATCCAAGAATCTTGTAATACCATTCCAAAACATTGACGAATCGTATCACGAGAAAGATCTTTTATGTTTATATCATGAAGATAAATAGATCCTCCATTTAATTCATAGAAATCCATTAATAAATTAATTAATGTTGTTTTTCCACATCCTGTTTTCCCTACAATGGCAATAGATTGTCCAGCTTGGACATCTATTGACATATCTTCTATAAAAGCAACATCCTCTTGATAAGAAAAAGATACTTTATCCAATCTTACCTTTCCATTTTGTTGTTTAGAAACTAAGTCTTTTTTCTCTACTTCTTCTATTTCTTCTATTAACTCATATACTCTTTCAAAAGCAGTTAACGCTAATTGCATTTCACTCATAACTGATGATATTTCATTAAATGGCTTTGTATATTGATTAGCGTATGTTAAGAAACTAGATAACATTCCAACACTGAACGTTCCACGAATAACTGCTAAAGCTCCAAATACACCTACTGCATTATAAACAAAACTATTCATAAAACGTGTTGTTGGGTTAATAACTGCTCCATAGAATTGGGATATTACCCCACTTTGATGCATTTCTTGATTTAATTCTTCATATACTTCTTGATCTATCTTTTCATATCCTAACATTTGAATAGTATCTAAATTCGTAATCATTTCATTAACATACCCTGTCATTTTCCCTCTAATAGCAAGTTGTGTTTGGAAATAACGATGAGTTCTTTTTACAATAAAACCAGCTACAAATAAAGATAAAGGTGTTAATACAATAACAATACAAGCAATAGAAAATTGAATATAACATAAGATAATAATAGTTCCAACAATTGTCATTATCCCTGTAAATAAACTAGTAAAACTTTGTAATAAACCTTGTGATACTACTTCAATATCATTTGTTACCTTACTAGCAATAGTACCATGCATATTTTGATCAATATATTTTAATGGTAATAGATGAAGTTTTTGATAACTTTGATTACGCATATCTCTTGTTATTTGATATGTTAATTTATTTGTTACTCTTGCTAATATCCATTGAGCTATACTTCCTATTAAAACAACACTTAATAAAATCATTAGTTTTTGAACTAACAAATCATAATCAATAGCAGTTGATGTTATTAAAACATCAATACTATTACCTATTAAGATTGGTACTAATAATGAGGCTAAAGAAGAAAGAAAAGCAAATACAAATAATAGAACTACTAAATAATGATAAGGACTTGTATATTTTAATAGGCGTAAGATTGTTTGTTTTTTCATTTATTCGTCCCCCTTACTTTGGGTAGCATAAATTTCTTGATAAATAGAACATGTTTTTAATAATTGTTCATGACTATCATAGCCTACTACTTGTCCATGTGATAATACTAGTATTCTACTAGCATGTTGTAAGGAACTGATTCGTTGGGAGATAATAATGGTTGTTGTTTGTTTTTTTTGTAGAGCTATTCTTAGATTACGATCTGTAATTGCATCTAGGGCACTAGCACTATCATCAAAGATAAATAGTTTTGGTTTTTTAATAATTGCTTGCGCAATTGTTAATCGTTGTTTTTGACCACCAGATAAGTTCTTACCAGCTTCTTCTATTTGTTTATCTAAACCATCTTTATTTAATAATTCTTTTCCTTGAGCTTGCTCTATTGCTTGTTCCATTTCTTGAAATGTTGCTTGAGGATTTGCAATCTTTAAGTTATGTGCAATTGTACCTGTAAAGAGTCTTGCATTTTGCATAACATAACCAATGTTTTTACGTAATGAAGCTATTGTTAATGTACTAATCTCTTTTCCATCGATATAAATAGTACCTATTTGATTTTCATAATAACGTCCTATTAGGTTAGCTATGGTTGTTTTACCAGATCCCGTACCACCAATAATACCTATCGTTTCCCCTTGTTTTACTTCAAAACTAACATCTTCTAATACTTCTTTTTTATGATAAGCAAAACTAACATGATCAAAACGAACAACACTTTGATTATCTTGCCATTCTTTTGTTCCAGAATCTTGAATCTTAGAAGTTGTTGCTAATACTTCTTTAATACGATTATATCCTGCATAAGCACGATGATAAATGCCTATTACATTTGTTAAGACGACTAACGCTAATAATATTTGAGTCATATAATTCACTAAAGCAACAATATCTCCTTGAGATAATGTTCCTATTTTTATATAGGTACCTCCTTGATAAATAATAAGTATAATACAAACATTCACAATTAAAAAAGTAAAAGGATTCATATAAGCTTGTAAATTACCTACTATTATTTGTAAAGAATATTGTTTATCTGTTGCTTCTTTGAACTTAGTAGTTTCTTTTGTTTGCATAGAAAAAGCACGGATAACACGGATTCCTGCTAAAGTTTCCCTTACTGATAACGTAATACGATCAAAGATTATTTGTAATTGACTATAGTATTTAATAGAACAAAAGGAAATAAGAAACATAACTAACGCTAATCCTATTCCTCCTATTATAAAAATCATTGTTAATTCACCACTAATAATATAAGCACAAACAAGAGAACCTATAATTAAAAATGGTGCTCTAGAAGTTAACCGTATTGTCATCGCAATCGCTAATTGAATTTGAATAATATCATTTGTTAGTCTTGCAACCAATGTAGGAGAACCTAGTTCATCTAAAGAACTCCAATCTAACGTATGAATATGTTGATACAAATCCTTACGTATTGCTGTTCCTACACTTTGTGAAGTAATCGAAGCATTGTATTGACACACCATGGCACAACAGTACCCTAATACAGCAAACAATACTAACATTCCTCCATAATAATATACTGCTTCCATATCTTGTTGATATATACCTTCATCAATGATTTTAGCCATAATAATAGGTATCATTAATTCTAAAGCTGCTTCTGTTATTTTAAAAACAAAACCAACACTAGCAGGTATTTTATATGGTTTTATATATTTCCATAAATACATACAATCCCTCCTTAAACACAAACATATATTTTTCTTTCAAAAGAAACAAACTCCGTTTTCTTTACAACACAATACGATTCTATTTCAAAACCAACATCTAATAACTCTTTATCCATATAATCATAACTAATCAATATTAACTTATCCGCTATTTTTCTAGCACTCCTTAAAATAGAACATTGTTCTTCATGAGTAATAGGTGTATATAAATTATACGGTATATCAATAATCGCACAATCATACTTTACATCAATTTGTTCTATTGCACTTCTTTGTACAATCTCCGGATCATATCCAAAATAAATTAAATTCTTTCTTGCCTTAAAAGATATCTCTTTAGAAATATCATATCCCTTCATCTCATACCCTAATGACAAAGCTTCTAAAACAACGGATCCCATCCCACAACAAGGGTCTACTAAAGAAATATGCATATCATTTCTACCAGCTATATTTACTACTGTTCTAGCCAAACGTAAATCTAAGGCATTAGAAAAAGTATATGGCTTTTTAAAATATTTTTGCCAACTTGGAACCCCATGATAATAATACCCAAATATCCATTCATCTCCTAGCTTTGTAATAGCTAGTGTATGATCTTGTTCCCGCATTAAGTTTTTACCTTCTATGCATTTACTAACTTGGTTACACCAAGTTAGTGTTTCTTGATAATCTTCATGATTCTGTTCATTCTTTAAGTATATTACTTTATATGAGCTATACTGATATTTTATTTGTTTTATTTTTTCTAATAAAACATCAAAATCACTGTCCTTATGGTATACATCTATCTTTGCTTTAATAAAGATAGATGTATCACAAGGAATATTGTTTTTTGTTAAAAGGACCTTACTTTTTAATGTTTGACAAAATAAGTATTTTCCTTCTAGTATCCATAAGTCCTTTTGAGCAGGAGGATAGTTAAATGTGTAGACGTATTCCATATTTTCCTCCTTCTTTTTGCTTATCATTCTACCATGTTCTCTTAAAAAAAGGAACCTATATCAAAATAACTTGCCTTAATATATCACTTATTGTATAGTACTAACAGGAGGTACATATGGCCTATTTAAAAACATTATCTTTAAATCAAAAAATAATCCTACTTATGTTTGCATCATTATGCTTACCATACTATTTATTAGTTCCTATCCAAGTAGGTATTTTATTATATGTTTTATTTACCAAACAATATTCAAAATTGTTACATAGTTATAATTTATTTTTCTATATTTTCTTAGTTATTATTATTGCAACCTCTTGTTATTACCGTAATTTATATGGGTTAGTTGGATGTTTTGCTTTCTTTTTAATTTTTTCTTTAGCTTTTTTTTACCAACAAAATATTGATCGTAAGTTATTTGAAGTTGGTATTTGTATATTAATTGGTGTTTCTTTTATTTGGGGGATTGTTAGTATATTCCAATATGCAGAGATATTAAGTAATCATGATATTAGTGGGTTTGTATTTCAAGTATTTGCTAAGCCAGAGGATCGTGTTTTTGGTTCTGTTTATAACGCTAATTATTATGCTAGTTGTTTAGAGATTATTATGTTAATGATTGCTTATAAGTTTGTTACTACTAAGAGTGTCAAGATGAAGTGTTTCTATATGTTTAGTTTTTTATGGAATTTAGTTTTTTTGATTCTTTGTGCTTGTAGAAGTGCTTGGATTTCTCTACCGATAGCTTTAATTGTTTTCTTTTTCTTAAATAAAAATCATAGAGAAAATATATATTTATGTCTTACTTGTTTATGTGTAGGTATTTATTTCTTATTTAATCCTGAACAAATACCTAGAATTAATAATTTAGAGAGTAATTATGGTGTTCGTGAATTAATATGGGTTACTGCAATGAAGGGTATTATGGATCATCCATTCTTTGGACAAGGACCTTTTACTTATATGAGGATATATGAGATTTATGGTGGTCATGCTACGGAACATGCTCATAGTTTATATTTAGAGCCTTTATTATCTTATGGTATTATTGGTTGTATTCCTTTATTAACTTATTTTATTTTTCTTTTTAGAAAAGTAATGTTATTTTATCAAACACATCGTACTGTGATTGCTCTTGTATTAGCTGGTGCAATTACAACCATTATCCATGGGGTTACTGATTATTCTGTATTCTTCTTACACTCAGGGCTTATCTTATTAATGTTAATATTATCTTATCCAATTTTAGAAGGCGAATAGCCTTCTTTTAATTTTGGACATTGTGATGAACTGTATAACTATCACTATCTAACGTATCAAAATAATATCCTTGTTCTAAGTAATATTCTATAATTGTAGGTAATGCCTCGACTGTTGTTGTTTTGCTAGTGCTATCATGCATTAATAAGTTAATATTCTTTGCACTACTTTTAGTCGAAGCTTCGATAATTTGCTCAACATCTAGTGTTGATGCATTCGCATCATCACTAGATACATTCCAATCAAAATAAGTAAATCCCTTTTCTTCCACTTCTTGGGTTAATATACTCATAATATCTTCACTATAATTTTTAGAAACCGTATTAGAAGATCCTCCTGGGAAACGTAAAATAGTCGAATAGCTACCTGTGTATTCATAAACAATTTCATTCATTTTATTTATATCTTCAAAAAAAGCATCTACACTTTCATAAATAGTACGATAACTATGGCTATAGGTATGTACTCCTATTGAATGACCTGCTAAATAAGCTTCTTCTATTAAATAAAAATAATTACTATTTTGTCCTGCTACAAAAAAGGTTGCTTGGATATCATATTCTTCTAATATTTCTAATATATCTATTGTATTACTAGAAGGTCCATCATCAAAGGTTAAGTAAATAGTTTTATCACTTGTTATTATTACTTCTCTTGTTAATACGGTTGTATTTCCTTGGTTATCTTTAGCAATATATTCAATTTCATAACTACCAGTATGATTTATATCTACTTGGCTTGTATCTATTTCAATAATAGGATTATTATCATAATCATCTGTGACATAGATTCCTTGCATATAATCTATTTCTTCATAGACTAAACTTTGGATAGGATCTACTGATTCTATGATTGGTGCTATTTTGTCTTCTACTACTTCTATTTGTACACTACATTCTGTTTGATTCCCATATTCATCTTCTACAATTAACATAATGGTATGGTATCCTAGTGTATCTAATTGATAATCTTCTAGAAAAGCTACGGTTGTAAAAGAATCATCTTCTACTGATTCTATTAGTTGATTGGGAGATAGTTCACTATCTAATAAAAAGACATCTGATTTAGTTTGTACTTGTGGTGGTACTTTATCTACAACATGGACTACAATAGGATACTCTTTTTCTTCTACCGTATATACTACTTCATAACTACCCAAACTAGTTATATCTAGTTGTTTTTTGTTGATAGAAATAGTTATGTTATTCGTTACACTCTTGATGTTTTTTATAAAATCATATTCTTCATTTATTTGAATCTCTATTTCTTTTTCATGAAAAGTAATGTTATCTTTTTGATAAAATCCTAATAATCCTGAAAAAATAATACACATCACTATACTTGCATATATCTTCTTCATAGCACACCTCTATTCTAGTATGTCTGTTATTTTGAAAATAATGTAAAAAAGACTCGCTTCAAACGAATCTTTTTTATAAAGAGATTTATAGAATATATTTTTCTGTAAATTTACTAGCTGGCATTGGTCTATGAATATAATATCCTTGGACATAATCACAACCACTATTCTTTAAAAAGACAATGTTTTCTTCTGTTTCAACACCTTCACAAACTACCTTTAAATCAATATTATGTGCCATTGCAATAACACTAGTTAAAATATCTGGCATATTTGTAGTATCTAGTTTATTTAAAAATTCTCGATCTAATTTTAAGATATTTAATGGTAATTCTGCTAATAATGTAATATTCGAATATCCTGCACCAAAATCATCCATTGTAATTGTAATACCTTTGTTTGATAATGTATTTAATTTTGATATCGTCGCACTTTCAATTTGACTAAGGGATGTTTCTGTCATTTCAATTTCTAAAGCAGATGGATCTACTTCATATTTATGGATAATATGATTAAACTTATCAAGGAAATCTTCTTCATCTAATGTTACTCTAGAAAAATTAATCGCTATTTTGAAATGTTGCTTCATTAGATTATTTTCTACAAGATAAATACATACCTCTTCTAACATATAATAATCTAACAAAGAAATTAGTTTTTTATCTTCATATAACTTAATAAATTCATTCGGATAAATAATATGTCCTCTTTGAGGTTCCCATCGAACTAATGCTTCTGCTGAAGATACAATCATAGATTGTAAATTTAATTGTGGTTGTAAGTACATCTTAAATTCTTTATTTTTAATAGCTTCTTCTAAACGAGATGTATACTCATCTTCTAAACGTAACCTTGTAACAAAAGACTCATCATACCAAATAACTCCATTCAGTCCTGTTGTTTTTGCATAAGAATGTGCAAGATTTACTTTTGATAAAATAGAATATGTTTCTTCTTTATCATCACTAATAGCATAAGCACTAAAAATAAATTCTATTTGTTGGGAAATTAAAGCTAGTCCAGATTGCAAAAGCTTTTCTCTTAAACAAGTATCAAGAACTGTAATAATATCCTCTTTATTTTCAACGAACAGTTTAAAATTATCTCCATTTATACGCCCACAAATGCCATTTTCCCCACAACATTCTAATAAAGTATCCCCAACACCTTTTAATATCCTATCTGCAAAAGCATGATCATATCGATGATTATAAACTTTAAAATTAACAATATCGATACCTATTAATATGAACTCCTTGCTATCTCGAGATTTAAGCTTATCCTCCATCTTATTCATAAACCCTATCTGTGAATAAATATTCGTAATAGGATCATAGTTTGTCTTCTTAATAAGTTCACGTCTATTTCGATAAAATTGGTAAAAGAATAAACAAATAGTAATAACAAAAGAAATAGAAAATATTGTAAAGAATTGTTCTAGTTCTTCTTCCGCTACTTCTTCTACATAGTGCACTAAATCATCAGCAGCCTGATAGTGTTCTTTACTTAATTCATATAAATAATCATAATCTCCACTTATCCTAAAGTTTTCAATTTCCAACTTAATTTCTGACCACAACTCATTAATAGCTACTAACTGTTCTTGATACCCATTGTCATCTTCCCCAAAAGAATTAAAACCTTGCGAAGCCTCTATCAAATCTGTTATAACCGTATCTACATAATCTATTAACTCTTCATCTTGGTTACCCAAAGTTTCTCCCAGTATTACTTTTTGAGTACACCCTCTTACAACACCTGTATAGTTAACAATATGTTCATCTCCATACATTCTATATAAAGCAGAAAGTAAAACAACAAGAAACAATGCCCATACCAATGTATAAAAATGAAATATTTTTTTATTATCTTTCATTTATATTACCTCACCCTTATATGATTTACACGCTACAAGAATTATAACACAAAAACCTTATACCCTTCCATTTTTTAGCACCTGATTTGATAAATCATGTACAAGGTATTTTGCCATAATAAAAGTAGCAATATGTCTCCATATTACTACTGCATCATTTTTATAAAGTAGATCCAAAATCACAAATTAATGATTGCCCTGTAATTGGTTTTGCTTCATCACTAGCCAAGAACAATGCTACATTTGCAACATCACTTGCCATACAAGGAGATACACTTAAATCATTATGTTTCATCATCGCACCCATTACTTGCATATCTAAACTTGCACGATCAATATTCATTGTCATTGGAGTAATGATTGTCCCTGGACAAATTGCATTACATCTAATTTTACTAGCTGCATATACTAGTGCTGTATGTTTGGTAATTCCTAACATTGCTGCTTTACTAGCAACATAAGCAGCTCCACCTGTTCCATATGCACCAGCAACAGAATCAATATTAACAATGGATGCCCCTTCTTGCATATATGCTAGAGCTTCTCTCATGCAATACATTGTTCCTTTTGTATTAATATCTAAAACTCTGTCTAAATCGTCAGTTTCAAAACTAGCGATACCTAATAGGTTTTTATCTAATACCCCTGCATTATTTACTAAAATATCAATAGCTCCAAATGTTTCTTTTGCTTGAGCCATCAAATTTTTAACATCTTCTTGATTTGAAATATCAGTAGGAACACATAATACTTTTTGACCTAATGATTCAATTTTATCCGCAACTGCCTGTAAAGGTTCTACTCTTCTTGCACTAATTACAACACTTGCACCTTCGCTTGCAAATAACTCTGCAATCGCAGCTCCAACACCTGAATTAGCACCTGTAATAACTGCTACTTTTCCTTCTAATCTCATACTTTTTCTCCCATCTATTCTATGTTTTCTTATTATTATACTAACACCAATACTATATCCTGTAAAGGAATGGATCCTAATTAGTTATGTACCATTCTTTACTATAAAAAAAGACTCTTTTATATAGAGTCTTCTCTTTCTATTCGTTCTTCTTTTAAAATAGTATATAACATTGTACTTTCATCTTTTAAAACATGTTCTTTTAATAGATTTACTTGTACTACTAGTTTTGTTCTACCAAACTCTATTTCAATGATATCACCTATCTTTAATTTAGTAGATGGTTTTGCAACTTTATCATTTACTTTTACACGTTGGCTTTCACTTATTTCTTTTGATAATGTTCTTCTTTTAATAATACGTGATACTTTTAGAAATTTATCTAAACGCATTATTCCATTACCTCGGTAATAGCAGGAACTACTTGTTTTTTACGTGATATAATACCTGTTAACGTAGCTTGACTTGATTGTAATTTAATATGGAATGCATTTTCTACTAATTCAGGACGTGGTCCTGCAACAAAGATTTCACTATTTCCATTAATAATATCGGTTAATAATAATAATGTGAATTCTAAATCATTATTCTTTGCTTCTTTTTCCATATACGCTAACATTTCTTCTTTAAAAGGCATAAATCCTTCAATATCCATTGAATTAACTTGTGCTACTCCAACAGTTTTTTTATCAAAATTAAAACGTTTATAATCTTGATGGAATATTTCATCTACTGATTTTCCAACTAAAGAAGTACCTGCTTTAAACATATCTATTCCAAATGTATAAATATCAACACCTGCAATCTTCGCTAATTCTTTTGCTATCTTTGTATCCGTAGGAGTACATGTAGGAGACTTAAATAATAAAGTATCTGAAATAATTGCTCCTAATAATAATCCTGCAATATCTTGTGGTATTTCCACACTATTTTCTTTATAACATTTAGTAACAATCGTAGCAGTACATCCTACTGGTTCTCCTCTAAATAATAATGGAGAAATAGTTTGAATATCAGCTACACGATGATGATCAATAATCTCTAAAATATCTGCTTCTTCAATACCATGAATTGATTGTCCTCTTTCATTATGATCTACTAAAATAACCTTTTTACGAAGTCCTTTTAATAATGCATATCTCGATACACTACCAACACAATGATTATTTAAATCAACTACTGGATAACTACGATAACGAGTTTGAGACATAATATCTTTCATGTATTCTACTGTATCATCCACACTAAAAGTCATTAAGTTTCCTTTTTGCATGATATGTGCTACTGGTAATGCTTGTACAATTTGTTGTGAAGTTAAATAGGTATTAAAAGAAGTAGAAACAATACTAATTCCTTCTTGTTTTAATTGTTCTAACATATCTAAATCTACAGAAAGTGATCCAGTTAAAATAACTAAAGAAGGTTTAGAGAGTATTAATGATTCTAATGCTTCATCACGATCCCCTCCTACAATAACAATATCTCCTTCTTTAATACGTTTACGAGCTTCTTGTCCACGCATAGCAGCAATGTGGATTTCCCCTTGTACCGTTCTTAAATTAGGTTCTAAATAAATTACTTTTGCTTCTAAAGTATCAATTATATTTTCTATTGGTGTGTGTGCTTCTTTTAGAATATTACTATCCCATTTTTCCATATAACCTTCAATCATATTTGATGTTGATAACAAACCTAATAAATGTCCTGTTTCACTTACAATTGGTGCTGACTTTAAACTTTGTTGTTTCATTAAAGACCAAGCTGTTTTCATTGTTAGTTCTTTTGAAAACATTGTCATCTTATCATAGTTTAAATCTTCTACTTTTTGTTTTACTGTTTTTAATAAAACAGGTGTTTCTACATTAAAATATTTTAAGATGTATTCTGTTTCTCTACTTACATCTCCTATTCTAACAGGCACTGCTATATATCTTTTAATCTCATTCATTAAATAACTATATCCAATAGCAGAACAAATCGAGTCGCTATCTGGATTACGATGTCCACTTACATAAACTAATTCTTCCATTCCTATCTCCTATTTATCATTCTTTTTTAAATATCTATAAATTGTTGGTTCTGATACAGCTAATTTATCAGCTACTAAACCTATTGATCCTTTTACTTTAAAAGTACCTTTTTCTTGTAGATATTTTACTACTTTTATTTTTTCATCTACATTTAAACGTTCTGGTAAAAAATAAGGTGGGAATCCCATAACTTCTAAACTTTCTTTAATATATAAATCAATCATTTCTTCTAATGGTGAAGATAAAATAGCTACTGGATTATCCATTTTAAATTCAATATCACTTTCTTCTTTAATACCTAATATTTTTTGTATTGTTGTTGTTAGGTATTCAAAGTCAGAAATATTTACATTAACACATAACATCCCTATTGGCATTTCTTTATCTTCTTCTTTAATAAAGTAAGTTGCTGCCTTCATTAATTTTCCATCTGATCCTACTGTTTTGTAATTAATAACATGATCATGATCTAAATATTGTTTTTCATCTAAATAATGCATTGATAAATTAGATAATTTAGCCCCTATTTCTCTTCCTGAATTATGGTTATTAGCGATTGCTACTACTTCTTGTTCTTTCGATGTTAAATCATGCAAAGCTACCTCAACATTATCTCCTAGTGCTGCTCCTAGAAATTCTACGATCTTTACATATGGCTTTAGTCCTTCATACATTTCACTCACACTCCTTGTTAAGCTATTATACATCAAACTTTTGTTTTTTTCCACCTTTTTTATCATGATAATAAACTCTTATAATATTCTAATTATTGCTTTCTTTATTTGATAGTTCTATAATATTTATAGTTTTTAAAAAGGAGGTTTTTATGTTATTTTCTTTTGGTTTATTATTTATTGGTGGGCTTTTAGCTGGTAAGTTTTTTAATATGCTTAAGTTACCTAGTTTAATTGGGATGTTGCTTGTTGGTATTTTATTAGGACCTTCGATGTTACAATTATTAGATGATTCTTTGTTAGCTATTTCTAGTGATTTACGTGAATTAGCGTTAGTAATTATTTTAACTAGAGCTGGTTTAAATCTAGATGTATCTGCATTAAAGAAAGTGGGTCGTCCTGCCTTCTTATTATGTTTTGTTCCTGCTTGTTTTGAGATTGTTGGAACTTTATTAGTGGCACCTATTCTTTTAGATTTTACTATGATGGAAGCTTTGTTACTGGGAACTGTCTTAGCTGCAGTATCTCCTGCTGTAGTAGTACCTAGAATGTTAAAGTTAATGGATAATGGATATGGTTCTAATAAGAATATTCCTCAAATGGTGATGGCTGGTGGGGCTGTAGATGATGTTTTTGTTATTATTTTATTTACTGCTACTTTATCTTTATTATCTACTGGTTCTTTTGATACAAGTATTTTTTTAACAATTCCTCTTTCTATTGTTTTAGGAATTGGAGTGGGTGTCGTTGTTGGACATCTTGTTATTTACTTTTTTCATCATTTTCAAGTACATGATATTTCGAAAGTATTGATTTTGTTATCAATTAGTTTTTTATTACTTACTTTAGAAGACTATTGTACTGGTATTATTACTTTTTCAGCTTTGTTATCTATTATGACAATGGGTGTTACAATTAATTTTAAGGATAATGTTTTAGCTAAACAACTTTCTGTTCCTTTTGGTTCTTTATGGTTTGTTGCTGAAATTTGGTTATTTGTTTTAGTTGGTGCTTGTGTTGATATTCAATTAGCGTTGAATGCAGGTTTAATTGCTTTTGTTTTATTAGTTATCATTCAATTATTCCGTATGCTTGGTGTATCCGTTGCAGTATTAAAAACCAATCTAAACAAGAAAGAAAGACTTTTTGTAGCTTTTAGCTATATGCCAAAAGCTACAGTACAAGCAGCTATTGGAGCATTGCCTTTGGCAGCAGGGTTAGATTGTGGAGCAATGATTTTAACAATTGCTGTATTAGCTATTTTGTTTACTGCTCCTATTGGAGCAATTCTAATTGATCGTTTGTATCCTGTTTTGTTAGTGAAGGGGGAGTAGTATGAATTATAAAGTTGCATCACTAGATGATGTTGATTTACTTATTGACTTACGTATACAACAACTAATAGATGAAGGTAGTACTTATCAACCTATTGAAAGTCAATTAAAAGAATATTTTACATCTATATTACAAGCCAATAATCTTTATCAAATCATTGTCTATGACAATGAAAAAGCAATAGCTTGTGGTGGTTTTATTGTTTATGCATTTCCTCCAGGATATAATAATCCTAGTGGGTTAAAAGCATATATTTGTAATGTTTATACTCATCAAGATTATCGCAGACAAGGGATTTGCAAGAATATTTTAGATAAGTTATGTTTAGAAATAAAAGATCGTGGTATTAAAAAAGTTTGGTTAAATGCTTCTACAAAAGGAATGCCTGTTTATTTTAAATATGGTTTTGTAGATAACCATGAATGGTTAGATTTTGAGATAGAACGATGAGTCCTATTAATACTTATTCAGGAATTCTTTTTGACCCTTTGGACTGTAAAGATGAAGATATTCAATTAGTAGATATTGCTCATGCATTATCTTTATTATGTCGGGGGAATGGTCATGTTTGTTTCTTTTATAGTGTTGGTCAACATTGTATTTATTGTTACCATGAAGCAAAAAAGAGAAATTATTCGAACGCTGTTCAACTTGCATGTTTATTACATGACGCTAATGAAGCATATATTTCTGATTTACCACGACCTATTAAAAAAATAATACCGGAACATAAACAACTAGAAGATAAGTTACAAAATCAAATATTTAATAAATTTCTAACTAGATCATTAACTCTAGAAGAAAGTACTCAGGTTTTTGATATCGATGATACTGTATTATCTTATGAATTTGTTCATCTAATGCCTCAAATAAAAAACAATGAATATCCTAGTTTACTTCATAGAGAAGTACTTTCTTTTCAACATCCTTTGGATGTTGAAAATGAATTTTTATCTATTGCTAGTGAATTATTAAAAAACACGCTTGATTAATCAAACGTGTTTTTATTTATATTTTTAATGGTTACAAAATAATAACATAATAAGACAAGCCATGTTGATATCCATGATATTGGATAAGATAAATATAAAGTATCCAATGTTGGTGATTGTGCAAATACAGTAAATATCCAAATAATTCTAAAACCACATATTCCCATTAAAGAGATAATCATTGGTCCCATAGATTTTCCTAATCCACGAAGCATACCTGAAGTAACATCCATTAAACCAAAGAAGAAGTAAAATGTTGCACACACGCTTAGACGTTTGATACCGATAGCTATTGCAGCAGTATCTGTTGTATATAAACCAATAAATTGATTATCAAATAATAAGAATGTTCTACTAAAAATCATTGCTACTGCAAATACAAGTAAAGATCCACAAATCAAGTTCTTTCGAATACGATCATAATTTTTAGCTCCTCTATTTTGTCCAGAGAAGGTGATTGCAGATTGTGTTACGCTAGTAGTTGCCGCATGCATAAACCCTTCTAAACTAGCAGAAGCTGCATTACCAGCCATTACAATAGAACCAAATCCATTGACAGATGATTGTATTACTACATTAGATAAAGAAAAACAAGAACTTTGAATACCTGCAGGAAGTCCAATACGAATAATTTGTAATGCTTGTGCTTTATGTATTTTTATCTTGTTCATTGTTAATTGCAAGGAACCTTCTTGATTTAATAAACATCTTAAAATTAATATCACTGATACTGCTTGTGAAATAATAGTAGCCAGTGCAACACCTGCAACATCCATTTTAAAATTAATAACAAATACTAAATTCAAAACAACATTCACAATTCCTGAAAACCCTAAGTATTGTAATGGTCTTTTTGTATCTCCTACTGCTCTTAAAATAGCAGCACTAAAGTTATATACTAAATTAAAAGGCATTCCAACAAAGATAATACGCATATATGTTGTTGCTTGTACAATAACATCATCTGGTGTAGACATCCATTCTAATAAATAGGGACATGCAATATAACCAAAGACAACTAAGAAAATCCCTCCAATAATTGCTAACGCTATTCCTGTATGTACTGTTTTTTGTACATTGGCATCATCTTTACGACCATAATAAGTAGCTGTTGTAACACTAACCCCGATTGATAATCCAATAAAGATATTAATAATAAGGTTCGTTAAAGCTCCTGTAGATCCTACTGCAGATAATGCAGTAGTACCTGCATATCTTCCTACTACAATGACATCTACTGCATTATATAAAAGCTGTAAAACACCTGTAAACATCAAAGGAATAATGAATTTTATTTGTTTTGTTATGATAGACCCTGTTGTCATATCTATTTCATTCTTTTTTGTACTTGCTCCCATTTTTATCTCTTTTCCCCAATTTATAATACAAGGATTATAGCACAAAAATGATGAAGATAGTTATTTTTTTATATTGTGTAAACACATTCAAAAAATAATCCTTCTCTTTTCTAAAAAAAACTCCCCTAAGGAAGTCTAATTATTTAATTCATCTTTCATCAATAGCTTTGTCTACTGTTTATCATGTTATAAACAGTAACTTATTTTATTAACAATAGAAATGTAATGGATATGCTAAGTATCCTAACTCATCTAATTTTTCAACAGTAACAAATCCACAAGGTGCACTAATTACACTAGGAATACGATTTACAATCGTAGCACAAGTATGTTCTACAGTTGCTGGTTTTGATACGAAGAATGTAGTATCAGGTTCTCCAATGATTTTCCAATCACACATGTCACCATCATCTGGTCCATATACTTTACCAATACATTGAGTAACAATTACAGGTCCTTGGAATGTTTCTGTTGTAACTACTGCAGACATACCAATACAGTTTCCTTTAGGAATTGTAGCACCTAAAGTTTCAGAATATAAATCAGTATCATAGAAATAAGGAACACATTTTTGTGTTTGTGATTTAATTGTCCACCCCATTTTATTACATAAAGCTTCATTAGAATTCCATACATAGCTTGGTTCTAATACTTCAGGATGAGCAATTGATTTTTCAAACTCTTCTGGTGTTAATCCAGCCCCATGTGCTTTTGCAAGAGCTAAACCATACTCTTCTACATTATAAGATGCTGCTCCTTCAATACGTTCAATATGATGAACACCACCAGCTACTGCACCGATCATGTTAATCCAATACATATCTTGCATACCAGCACCACAAATAGTACATCCATTTTCTTTTGCAAGAACATCTAATTTGTTTGTAAGTTGAGAAGCTGTAGTCCATGGATAGATTGCTTCTTCACATGTCGTAATAACGTTGATTCCACGTTTTACACAAGCTTCAAAATGATCATAACAATCAGACATAAAACTAAATAGAGTCACAATAGCAACATCTGCATCGCAATTATCTAATACAGCATCTGCATCATCACTAATTGTTACTCCTAATTTTACACCTAATTCAGCCCAATCACCTACATCCATTCCTACTACTTCTGGATTTACATCAATAGCACCTACAATTTCTGCACCTTTTTCATATAGATAACGAAGTGTATATTTTGACATCTTCCCACATCCATATTGTACTACTCTTACTTTTTCTTTGTTCATTTGTCATTCCTCCTTGACTTATACTACAACTATAAAGCTTATAGTTACAATAAGGTCAAGAACTTTGTGAATTTTTTTACAATTTGATTGGGATTTGTAATCTTAAATACATATTACGTTTATAATCATCAAATAATATCATATCATTAATTGTTTCACATAAATAATCTCCTACTATTTCATATCCTTGTTTCTCTATTTGTTCTAATAATAAAGAAGCATATACTACTTCATTTTCAAAAGAATCACAATAAATACAAGCATACATATTGGCAGGTAACATTTCAACATTTGGATGAATTTTTTCATCCACTAATACAAATAACTTTGTTGAATAAAATTCTTTGGTTAAAAAGTATTCTTTATCCATAATTGATCCAGGATTAAAATAAAAGGAAGGATCTATTCCTAATTTTGCTATATCTTCTTTAAATTGTCTTAAAATAGATTCATATGTATCTAAACCAAAATCATAAATATTTACTTTTTCATCAATTACTAATAATTTTCTTTTAGGAATAAATTCGACTGTTATTTGTCCTACTTTAGGTACTACTTTTAACATCTCTAAAGAATCTATTGTTCTAGTTATTGCTTTTGTTTGTGATTGTAATTGTTGTTGTAATAATTCAATACGTTGCTTTTCTTCTTCTAGTTTTCCTTGTAATAATTCAATATCTTTACAATCAAATACTTCTTTGATCTCTTTTAGAGTCATTCCTAAATTTTTTAAGTACTGAATTAAATCTAATCTAGCACACTGTGATAAATCATACATACGATAATTGTTTTCTTCTTTAACATACATTGGTTTAAATAAGCCAATTTTGTCATATAGACGTAATGTTTGTTGAGAAACATTATTTAATTTTGCCATCTTACCTATAGAATATTTCATTCAATCACCTCACTTAAACATTATAGTAGCTATAATGTTTAATGCAATAAAAATAGCCCAAATAAAGAGCCTTTTTTGATAAAAAAAGAGAAACAACAAGATAGTTACTATCTTTATCATTTCTCTAAAACAGGCACTATTTACTTAATGCTTCATCAATCGCTTTAGCAGCAGTTTTTCCTGCTCCCATAGCAAGAATAACAGTAGCTGCTCCAGTAACAACGTCACCACCAGCATAAACACCATCTACACTTGTTTTCATTGTATCTTCATTTACAATGATACCACCCCAAGATTCAGTATCTAAACCAGGAGTTGTTTGACGAATTAATGGGTTTGGACTTTGTCCAATAGCAACAATTACTGTTCCTGTAGGAATTTTAAAGTTACTATCTTTTTTAACAACTGGTCTTCTTCTTCCAGATTCATCTGGTTCTCCAAGTTCCATTTCCACACATTCCATTGATTCTACCCAACCATCATTTCCATAAATAGCAATTGGATTTGTTAATAGTTTAAAAATAATTCCTTCTTCTTTAGCATGATGTACTTCTTCTTCTCTTGCAGGAACTTCTTTATCACTACGACGATATACAATATATACATCTTTTGCACCTAATCTTTTGGCAGTTCTAGCAGCATCCATTGCTACATTTCCTGCACCAATAACACATACACTTTCTGTGATTTTTACAGGTGTCGGATGTTCAGGGAATAAGTACCCTTTCATTAAGTTAACACGAGTTAAGAATTCGTTAGCAGCATATACTCCATTTAAACTTTCTCCTGGAATATTTTGGAATCTTGGTAAGCCTGCTCCACTACCTACAAATATACCAACATATCCTTCTGCTTTTAATTCATCAATAGTAATAGAACGTCCTACTACTACATTTGTTTCTATTTTAACACCTAAGTCTGTTACATTTTCTACTTCTTTTGCTACTAAAGATTTAGGTAAACGGAATTCAGGAATACCATAAGATAATACTCCTCCTGTTGTATGCAATGCTTCAAATACAGTTACATCATATCCTTTTTTAGCTAACTCTCCAGCACAAGTAATTCCAGCTGGTCCAGAACCAATAACTGCAATTTTCTTACCATTTGGAGTAATTTCAACTTTTTTCTTTGTTCCATGTGCCATATGATAATCAGCTACGAATCTTTCTAAACGACCGATACCAACTGCTTCTCCTTTAATAGCACGAACACATTTCCCTTCACATTGGTTTTCTTGTGGACATACACGACCACAAACTGCAGGTAATGCATTTTCACTAGTAACAATATCATAAGCTTCTTCAAAATTACCAGCAGCTACTGCTTGAATAAATTCAGGGATTGGTACTCCTACTGGACAACCTTTTTTACAAGGTTGATGTTTACAATTTAAACATCTTGTTGCTTCTTCTATTGCTTGTTCTGGAGTATATCCTAATGATACTTCTTCAAAGTTTTTATTTCTGATATTTGGATCTTGTTCAGGCATTTTTACCTTATCCATTGACATGTTTGGCATTATCTTTTCACCCCCGTTAAATTACAAATGTGTCCTTCTTCATGTTTGAACATTTTTTGACGATTAGTTAATTCATCGAAATCAACTAGTAATCCATCAAAATCTGGTCCATCTACACAAGCAAAACGAACTTTTCCATCTACTGTAACACGGCAACATCCACACATCCCTGTTCCATCAATCATGATTGGATTTAATGATACAGATGTTTTTAATTCTAATGGTTTTGTAACTCCAACAACTGCTTTCATCATTGGTACAGGACCAATAGCAATTACTTCATCATATACTTCCCCTTTTTCTAATAAATCGCTTAAGATAGTAGTAACAAATCCTTTTGTTCCTAAAGTTCCATCATCTGTAGCAATATATACGTTTTTACAGACATCTGCAAACTTATCAGCCCATAAAACATATTCAGCACTACGACCTCCTATGATAACATCACACTCTACGCCACTAGCAGCCAATGCAGCGATTTGTGGATATAATGGAGCACTTCCTACTCCACCAGCAACACCAATAACACGTTTTGTTTCATGGAATTCTGTTGGTACACCTAATGGTCCTACAAAATCCAATACAGAATCACCTTCATTTAACTTTGCAAGTTCTTTTGTTGAATATCCAACAATTTGATAAATGATAGTGATTGTTTCTTCTTCACGATTGAAATCAGCAATAGTTAAAGGAATTCTTTCTCCTGCTTCATCCACTCTTAGAATAATGAATTGTCCTGCTTCGCATTTTTTAGCCACAAACGGAGCATGAACTTCCATTAATTCTACTACTTCATTCAACTTCTCTTTTTTTACAATCTTGTACATAAATACCCTCCTCTATCTATAGATACACATACATATATCTTAAGCTTTTCTTGTATAAAATACAATTGTTTTTGCACAGATAGAAAAATATTGCCTTCCAACAGTTTTGGTTTTATAATATTTCTATTAAAAGCATTCTTATGGGGAGAAATAAATGGAAAATAAAAAAATACTCTTTTTTGATATTGATGGAACACTTACCGATGAACAAACTCATACTGTTCCAGATAGTTGTAAAGTAGCTTTATTAAAAGCAAAAGAAAAAGGCCATATTTTAATTGTTAATACTGGTAGACCTTTTTCTATTTTAGATAGTTATTTATTTGATTTAGGATTTGATGGATTTGTTTGTGGTTGTGGTACAAATATATATTTTAAAGATGAAGAATTATTTCATTTTACATTAACTTCTAAAAGATGTAAGGAGCTTGTTGAAAGTACTAGAAAATATAAGCTAGATGGTGTTTTTGAAGGAAGAAATATTATTTATTTTACTGATAATCATCGTATTGAAAAAGCAAAAATTATTTCTACTAGTTTACAATCAAGAGGTTTTAAAGTAGGTAATTTAGAAGATGAAATAATTGATTTTGATAAAGGAGTTGTCTTCTTTGATGAACAGTCAGATTATGAATCTTTTGCTAAAGAAGTAACTGATTTTGATTGTATTGAAAGAGGTCCAGGATTTAGAGAACTAGTTCCTGCTCCTTATAGTAAAGCAACAGGAATACAATTTATTGCGGATTACTTAGGTATCAGTGTTGATGATTGTTATGTGTTTGGTGATAGTAACAATGACTTAGCTATGTTAAAGTATGTAAAGCATTCTGTTGTAATGGGGAATGCAGAAGATCCTAGTTTAAAAGAACTAGCTTATTTTGTTACAAAAGATATTAATGATGATGGTATTGCATATGCTTTAGAACAATTAAAGATTATATAAAAATAAGGTCCTTAGGAACCTTATTTTTTTTCTAAATATTCTACAAAATCTCTTACTGTTTTAATTTCTACTGCTACTTCATCATCAATTTCAACATCAAATTCTTCTTCAATCGCCATAATTAATTCAATAGCATCTAAAGAGTCTGCATTTAAATCTTCTCTTAGGTTTGTATCTAATGTAATTTCTACATCATCTTTTTTTAATACATCTACAATAATTTTCTTAACTTTATCTAATTCCATGGTTCTTCCTCCTAGATAAGATGATTATACCCTAGGTTATTTTAAAAGTAAATATTATTGTATTGCAAACATTAACTCTGCTTTTACTACCGTTTTCCCATCTACTTTGGCAATCGCTTCACCAATACCAATTGGTCCTTTTTGTTTTATTAATGTACAACTTAATTCAACAACATCACCAGGAATCACTTGTCCTTTAAAACGACATCCGTTAATCCCAGCAAAGAAAACTAACTTCCCTTTGTTTTCTTCTTTTGTAAGAATAGCGATACAACCTACTTGTGCTAATGCTTCTACCAATAAGACCCCAGGCATCACATGATGTTGTGGAAAGTGTCCACAAAATTGAGCTTCATTTACACTAATACATTTTATCCCTTTGGCATATTCCCCAGGCTGATAGTCATCAATGCGATCGACTAGTGCAAAAGGATAACGATGAGGATTGATTTCTTGTATTTGATTACTAGTTAGTTTCATTATTTCTCCCTCCTACTTCTTAAATAAGATCGATGCATTATGTCCACCAAAACCTAATGAGTTACTCATTGTTATTTGGATATCTTGTTTTCTATTTACATTAGGAACAATATCTAAATCACAATTATCATCTTTTTCTTGATAATTAATAGTTGCTGGAATTAATGAATCTTGCATAGCTTTTATACATACTATTGCTTCAATACCTCCAGCAGCTCCTAAACAATGTCCCATATTCGACTTTGTAGAAGATACTGCTACTTGATAAGCATGTTCTTTTAATGCGATTTTAATCGCACTTGTTTCACATTGATCATTTAAAGGTGTACTAGTACCATGGGCATTAATATAGTCTATTTGATTTGCTTCTATATTCGCTTCTTGAATAGCATTGATCATTGCTTTTGCTCCACCACTACCATCTGGCAAAGGTGCCGTAATATGATTCGCATCACAACTTACACCATACCCTATTATTTCTCCATAAATTTTAGCACCTCTATTCATAGCATGTTGATACTCTTCTAATACTAACATACCTGCTCCTTCTCCCATTACAAATCCTGCTCTTTGTTTATCAAAAGGAATAGAAGCACGTGATTTATCTGTTGTTTCATTTAAGGCTTTCATGGAAGCAAATCCTCCAACACCTAAAGGAGTAATGGTTGCTTCACATCCTCCTGCTAATGCAATATCACTATAACCATCTTTAATAGAACGATAAGCATCACCTATCGCATTCGTTCCTCCAGCACAAGCAGTAACTGGACATGTACACATTCCTCTAGCATCTAGTTCAATTGCAATGGTTCCAGCTGCTAAATTTACAATAACCATTGGTACAAAGAAAGGTGATACTCGATCATATCCTTTCTCTAATGCTTTACTATGATCTGTTTCAATAGTACCCAAACCACCGATACCACTAGATACATAAACAGAAAAACGATCACGATCAATAATTGCATCTTCTAAATTAGCGTCATGATATGCTTCTTTTGCTGCTATTAAACCAAACTGTGTAAAACGATCCATTCTTCTTGCTGACTTACGATCTAAAAAATTAGTAACATCAAAGTCTTTTACTTCTGCTGCTAGTTTTACTTTTGTTAGATTGACATCATAATTCGTAATTTCATCTATCCCACATACTCCATCTTGAATACTTTGCCAAGTTTGTTCTACATTATGTCCAATTGCATTAATTGTCCCTAATCCCGTTATAACAACTCTTCTCTTTTCCATTATCCTTCTCCTATAACCCCATACCACCATCAACATAAATAGTTTGTCCAGTAATATATTTTGCTTTCTCACTTGTTAAAAACACGACTGCATTTGCAATATCTTCCACATTACCAAGTTTCCCCAATGGGATTTGTTTTACTAATTGTTGTTTTATTTCTTCACTTAACCCCTGTGTCATATCTGTATCAATAAACCCAGGTGCTAACGTATTTACCGTGATTCCTCTAGTTCCTAATTCTTTAGCCAAAGCAACACTCATCCCAATAATTCCTGCTTTTGAAGCACAATAATTTACTTGTCCTGCATTACCATGTAATGCAACAACAGAGGACATAGATAGAATTGATCCACAACGTTGTTTTAACATAATTTTAGAAACACATTTCATACAATTCCATGTTCCTTTTAAATTAACATCTATTACTTCATCAAATGCTTCTTCTTTCATTTTCAATAATAAGTTATCCTTTGTAATACCTGCATTATTTACTAAAACATCTATTCTTCCAAACACTTTTATTACTTCATCAAACATGATTTGTGTATCTTTAAAAGAAGCTATATTTGTTTTAATAGAAAATACTTCTACTCCATATTCTTCTATTAATTGTTTTGTTTTTATTACATTTGGGTTTGTTTCATCTCCACTAACATAATTAAATCCAATATGATAACCTTCTTTTGCAAGAGCAATACAAATTGCTTGTCCAATTCCTCTACTACCACCTGTAATAAAAGCTACTTTTCTTTGTTCCATTCGTTATCTCCTTTTATTAGAGAAATAGTTTTCTCTAATGAGTCTTTATCTTCTACTTGATAACAAGTAATTTCTTTGTTTATCTTTTTAACAAAACCACTTAATACTTTCCCTGGTCCTATTTCAATAATTGTATCAATTCCATAATCTATCATTTTATAAATACTATCCTCAAAATAAACACTTGTCATTACTTGTTTTTCTAATAAGTTAGGGATTGATTGGTTCTCTTGTAAAAGAGTAGCCGTACTATTAAATATTACTGGTATTTTCATTGTTTGAAAGTGAACTGTTTCCAACTTTTCTTTTAATCTTTCACTAGCTTGTTGTAACAATGAGGTATGAAAAGGTCCACTTGTATTAAGAGCAATTACTCTTCTAGCACCTAATTCTTTACAATAATTAGATGCTTCTTCGACTGCTTCTATTTGCCCACCTATCACAATTTGTCCAGGACAATTATAGTTAGCCACTTCCACTATTCCTGAAGAAACCTTTGTTATTGCTTCTAATACTAGTTCTCTTTGTAACCCTATTACAGCAACCATTTTACTTTTCATTCCTGCTACTGCTTCTTCCATTACTTGTCCTCGATAGTTTACTAAATCTAGTACTGTATCTTCATCAAATACCCCACTAGCATATAATGCAGAGTATTCTCCTAAACTTAAACCACATGTTATTATTGGTTCAATACCTGCTTGTTTTAGTAATTTTGTAGCAATAATAGCAGTTGTAACCATACAAGGTTGTGTATTGCTTGTTTTAGATAATTCTTCTATTGGACCATGAAAACATAATTGTTTAATAGAAGGATTAATTCTATTTAATAATTGTTTTGCTTGTTCATAGTTATCATAAAATGATTGGTTCATTCCTACATATTGACTCCCTTGTCCTGCATATATAAATCCTATCTTCATGAATAACATTCCTCCATTAGTTGTTTTATTAATCTTTTTACTGAAATAATTTCTTTATTTAAATATCCATTACTTCCACTAAAAAACAATCCTTCTTCTTTATTTCCTTTCACTGCATCTATCAATGCTCCAGATATACAATAAGGTGTTGTTTTAGGATCACATGGTATTAAACATTGGAAACAATGTTTAATCGGTATTCTTTGGCCTTTTTCTAACTTTTCAGTTAGTTTATTTTTAATTGCTCTTCCTGGCATACCTACTGGTGATTTAACTAAATCAATGTCTTTGGTTGTTGCTTGTAAGAAAGCTTGTTTATAAGCTAAACTTGCATCACATTCATTTGTTGTTATAAAACGGGTTGCCATTTGTACGCCTGTTGCACCTAAGTCTATATATTTACGAATATCTTGACCCGTATATATTCCACCAGCTACAAAGACTGGTATGCATAAATCTAGTTGTTTTAGTAGTTCTAAAACATCTATTAAAATAGCTTCTAATGATTGTACTTTACCCTCTAATAAATCTTCTTTATGAAAACCTAAATGTCCTCCAGCAAGAGCTCCTTCAATAACAATAAAATCAGGTACTCTTTGATGTTTTCTTTGCCATGATTTTAATATAACTGCTAATGCCTTTTTACTAGAAACAATAGGTGCAATTAATACATCATGTCCTTTTACTAAAGCTGGTAGATTAAGAGGTAATCCTGCTCCTGAAATAATAGCATCTACTTTTGCATCTAATGCTGCTTTTATCATTAATTCATAATCTCTAATAGCAACCATTGCATTAATAGCAACAATCCCATTGTTATTCGCTATTTCTTTTGCTTTTTTTATTTCTACTTGTAATTCTCTTACATTTGCTTCTTTTGTATTTTTTAAAAAGTCATCAGCTCGATAGCCTGGATGAGCCGTTGATATCACTCCCATCCCTCCATTCAATGCAACATGTCCTGCTAAATTCCCTAAAGATACCCCTACTCCCATTCCACCTTGAATAATAGGAATAGTCATTGTATGTTGATTTAATTGAATTTTCATCTTATACCTCACTAGCCAATAGTTGATAAGTTTCTTTATATTCTTTAAATAATTGTTCAATAATTTCTTTAACTGGTTTACATTCTGTAATTAATCCAGCTACTTGTCCTGCCATTAAAGAACCATTTATAATATCTCCTTCTACTACTGCTTTTTTTAGAGAACCTAATGTATATATTTCTAGTTCTTCTAAGGTTGCACCTTCTTTTTCTTTGCGTACATATTCTTTTGACATTTTGTTTTTTAAAATACGAACTGGTGTTCCACCAATTCTTCCAGTAACAATTGTATCACTGTCTTTTGCTTTTAAAATAGCTTGTTTATAGTTTTCATGGATAGGACATTCATCACTTGTTAGTAAACAAGTTCCTACTTGTACTCCACTTGCACCTAAGGCAAAAGCTGCTAACATTTGTTTTCCGGAAGCTATTCCGCCAGCTGCAATAACTGGAATATCCACGGCATTTACTACTTGTGGTACTAATGCCATTGTTGTTAATTCACCAATATGTCCACCTGCTTCACAACCTTCTACAATAATTCCATCTACACCATTTCTTGCTACTCTTTTGGCTAGTGCTACTGTTGGAACTACTGGTAAAACAAGGATCCCTGCTTCTTTCCAAGCTTTGACATAAGGACCAGGATTCCCGGCACCGGTAGTAACAATAGGTACTTCCATATCAATAACTACTTGAGCCATCTCACTTGCAAAAGGATTTAATAACATAATATTAACACCAAAAGGTTTATCTGTTAGCCTGCGACATTCTTGAATGTTTTCTTTTAACGTTGCTACGTCCATTCCTCCTGCCCCAATTAAACCTAATCCTCCTGCATTACTAACGCTAGCTGCAAATGCTCCTGTTGCAATATTTGCCATTCCCCCTTGAATTAAGGGATACTTTATATGTAATAGTTCATTAATATTCATCTTTTCTCCTTACCACTCATGTAGAGTTGCTCCCCATGTTAAACCTGCTCCAAAACCAATACACATTACTTTATCGCCTTTTTTTATAAGCTTTTGTTCATTCATTTGAGCTAATGCAATTGGTATACTGGCTCCTGATGTGTTACCAAATTCTTGTACGTTGATGTAAAACTTTTGGGGATCAATTTTCATTTTCTTATAAACATAATGGATAATTCGATAATTTGCTTGATGGCAAACAAAATGATCAATATCCTCTATCTTTAGATTTGATTTTTCTAATAACTTTTCTATGCATTTTGGAATGATTCTTGTTGCAAACTTAAATACTTCCGTCCCATTCATTGTTAAATAACCATCCTTTGATGTACATAATACCTCTTTATTTCCTTTTGCATCTAAATAACTATACATCTTATTATTAGATGCTTGGACTACTACTGCTCCTGATCCATCTCCAAATAAGATACAAGTACTACGATCTGTATAGTCTATTAATTTAGAAAGAACTTCACTTCCTACAACCAATGCATATTTATCTTCTAACGAATTTAACAGTCCTCTTGCTATTTCTAACCCATATACAAATCCACTACAAGCAACATTAATATCAAAAGCAATTACTTCTTGATCATTTAATCCTAATTTTTCTTGTAACATACAAGCAACACTAGGTGTCTTATTTTCATTAGACATCGTAGCTACTAAGATAATACCAATCTTCTTTTTATCAATCCCTTGAATTGCTTGTTTGCTAGCAAGATAAGCAATATCGATATTGTTTTGAGTATCCACAACATGTCTAGTATGAATACCTGTTCTTTCTTGAATCCATTCATCACTAGTATCCACTAGTTTTTCTAAATCTTTATTTGTTAGTTTTTTAGGTGGTACATAGTACCCCGTAGAAAGTATCTCTATTCCCATCATTTTAATTTATCCCTAATTTCTTCAAAGAAATAACATAACTTACGTAATGACTCAATCAAATGTTCATCTTGCAATGAATCTGTATCCTCACAAATACTACCAATCATTTCATCATGAAAAGCTTGATGTACTCGACATGCATTGGCTCCTTTGCTTGTTACCATTACTCGTATAATACGTTTATCATGTTTATCTTTGATTCTTTCTACACAATTTTTTTCTTCTAGTTTTTTAATAGCCGTTGTGACTGTTCCATTGGTTAGTGTCGCTTTTTTAGCGATAGAAGACATTGTTGGAGTAGGGATACTACTAATTAATCCTAATAAATGAACTTCTATTACACTAAGATCTTTTATGCCTCTATCTTTCATAAAGACTTGTTCAATATCTAATATTTCATTAAATAAGTGTACTAATAGTTCATTAATTACTTCTCGATTGATAATATCTCTATTTAACAATATCCTCACCTCCTATTTTTCTAAACTTTTCATAACGTTTTTCTATTAAAGTCTTAGTAGATAACTGTCGTAATGAAAGAATATTTTCTTCAATATACTTTCTAATCGTTAAGAAAACTTCTGTATCTTGGATAGTAATACCTGTTGTTGGTTCTAAGATGATATCATCAATAATTTGCATCTCTTTTAAATCTTTGGCTGTAAGCTTCATTAGTTCTGCTGCTTCACTGGCTCTAGAGCCATCTTTCCATAAAATCGATGCAAATCCCTCTGGTGATAAAATAGAATAAACACTATTTTCTAACATTACAATTTTATCTCCAACACTAAGAGCTAAAGCTCCTCCACTACCACCTTCTCCAATTACTACTACAATAATAGGTACTTCTAAGGTACTCATTTCCATTAGATTTCTTGCAATCGCTTCTCCAATTCCATTTTCTTCTGCTTGTTTACCTGGATACGCACCAGGAGTATCAATAAAGGTAATAATCGGTCGATGAAACTTATTTGCTTGATGCATTAAACGCAATGCTTTACGATATCCTTCTGGTCTGGACATCCCAAAATTACATTCCATATTCTCTTCTAATGTTCTTCCTTTACGATGACCAATCACGGTAACAGGCATATTCCCTAACAACGCTAATCCTGTAACTAAAGAGCTATCTTCTTGATTTAGACGATCACCATGTAATTCAATAAAATCATCAAAAATAGCTTCAATATATTCATAAACATTTGGTCTTGTTGTTTTTCTTGCTAAATAAACACGATCATAATTAGATAAATGAAGATAAGCATCTTTTGTTTTAAGTTCTACTACTTGTTTTAATGCATGGATAGTATCTATATTTGAGTCTTTGTTTTCTTGTTGTAAATATTCTATTTGTTGCATTATTTTGTTTATTTCTTTTTCTTTTTCTTGTAAGGACATTGTTATTTACCTACCTTATGCATTCTCAAGATTCGAATTAGTACATCTCTCATTTCATCTCTTGATACAATCTTATCAATAAACCCTTGTTTTTTCATAAACTCACTACTTTGAAAATCTTCAGGTAATGTTTGTTTAATCGTTGTTTCTATTACCCTAGCTCCTGCAAAACCAATCAATGCTTTTGGTTCAGCTAAAATAATATCCCCTAACATCGCAAAAGAAGCAGTAACTCCTCCTGTTGTAGGATGCGTAATATACGATATATATAATTGTCCTGCTTGATGATGACGTTGCAAGGCAGCTGATGTTTTTGCCATTTGCATCAAAGAAACAATGCCCTCTTGCATTCTTGCTCCTCCACTAGTACAAAAGATAATAATCGGTCTTTTTCTTTTGGTTGCATATTCAATCGCTCTTGTTATTTTTTCTCCCACAACACTTCCCATACTAGCCATAAAGAAGTTACTATCCATAACACAAACTACACATCGTTGATTATCTATTTTTCCTAAAGCTACTACTACTGCTTCATCTAAGTTTGTTTTTTCTTGTTGAAGTTTTAACTTATCCATATATCCTGGAAATAACAAAGGATCACTTGTTTCTAAGTTTTGGTAAGATACACGATATTTTTGATGATCAAAAACCATCTTTAGTCGGGTATGAGCACTTATTTTTTGATGATACATACATTTAGGACAAATATAGTAATTACTAGTTACTGTTTCTGTTAAAATCATTTCTTTACAACTACTACATGTCGTATATATTCCTTCTGGTACATCGATACTATTCTTTGTTTTTGCTTTTCTTCTTTGTTTAAATATTTTTAGTTTTTCTTTTCTTATATTAAATATATTTTCCATTATTCATCCACCAAACTATCTAAATGAGCCTCTATAAATCCCGTATCAAAATTACCTTTGACATACTCATTATGATGTAAAATCATATATTGTAATTCTTGATTGGTATCAATTCCATCAATAACTAATTCAGATAATACTCGACGCATTCTTCTAATTGCCTCTAAACGATTGGTTCCATGAACAATCACTTTAGCAACCATCGAATCATAGTGTGGCGATACAAGATATCCTTGATAGAGTGTCGTATCAATACGAACACCTAAACCACCTGGTAAATGTACTCCCTTTACTAGCCCCGGGCTAGGACGGAAGTTTTCACTAGGTTTTTCTGCATTAATACGACACTCAATTGCATGTCCTTGTAACATAACATTTGCTTGTTTCAACCCTAATCGTTGTCCTGCTGCAATTCGTATTTGTTCTCGGATTAAATCAACCCCTGTTACCATTTCTGTTACAGGATGTTCCACTTGAATTCTTGTATTCATTTCAATGAAATAATAATTCCCTTCACTATCTAAAACATACTCTATCGTTCCAGCATTGGTATAACCGGCACCTTTGGCAGCACGGACTGCATCATTCCCCATCTTTTCTCGCAAACTAGCTGTTAATGCTTTACTAGGAGACTCTTCAATCATTTTTTGATTTCTTCTTTGTATCGAACAATCTCTTTCTCCCAAATGAATTACATTCCCATAAGTATCTGCTAAAATTTGAAATTCTATATGCTTTGGATTTAAAATCAATTTTTCTAAATACATCGCATCATCATTGAAACAAGCTTTTGCTTCTGCTTTTGCAGTAGCAAAGGCTTGTTCAAATTCTTCTGGAGAGAATGCTTTTCGCATCCCTCTTCCTCCACCACCAGCAGAAGCTTTAATTAAAATAGGATAACCTATTTTCATTGCGACATCTTTTGCTTCTTGCACATCCTTTACAATTCCTTGACTCCCTGGTACTACTGGTACCCCTGCCTCTATCATAATTTGACGAGCCATTGCTTTATTCCCCATCTTATCAATGACACTTCCTTTAGGACCTATAAACTTCATTCCACATTCTTCTACTAATCTTGCAAATTGCGCATTCTCCGATAAAAAGCCAAACCCTGGATGAATTGCATCACAATGTAAACTAGTAGCAGCTGCTAAGATATTTTGAATATTTAAATAACTCTCACTTGCTTTTGAAGAACCTATACATATGGCATGATCTGCAAGTTTCACATGCAAAGAAGATGCATCCACATCGGAATAAATCGCAACAGCCTCAATCCCTAACTCTTTACAAGTACGAATAATACGAACCGCTATCTCTCCTCGATTTGCGATTAATATTCTTTTAAACATAATCATCCTCTAACAACATAATAGCTTGGTCGTATTCTACTACCTCACTATCCTTTATCAATATCTTTGAAACAATACCATCTTGAGGAGCTTTTATTTCATTCATTACTTTCATCGCTTCAATAATACAAATAACTTGTCCTGCTTTAACACTTTGTCCCACTTCTACAAAAGCTTTTGCATCAGGTGAACTAGCACTATAGAATACCCCCACAATTGGAGACTTTACTTCTGTTCCTTTGAAAACATCTTCTACCACTTTCATTTCTTTTGTTTCTTGAATGACTGGTTGTTTTACTATTTCTTGAACTATCGTTGCTTTTTCTAGTTCTAATTTGATATCTTCTATTTCTATTTTCATTTTAGCTACAGATGAGCTTTCAAATTGTTCGAATAAATCTTTTACTAAGTCTAGTTTCATCTTTATCTCCTTAATCCTTTGAATGTCAAAATAATTTTATGCGAAAAGAAAGACCCAGAGATCTGGGTTTCTTATTGTTTTGATGCTACATAATCAACAATATCTTTTACTGTTTTTAATGTAACAGCTGTTTCATCATCGATTTCAATCCCTAATTTTTCTTCTACTGCCATTACTAATTCTACTGCATCTAAAGAGTCAGCTTCTAAATCTTCTTTTAAACTTGCATCTAATGTAACAAGTGTTTCATCCACACTTAATGAGTCTACAATAATTTCCTTAATTTCATCGAATAACATTTTCTATTCCTCCTTGATTTTGTGATGATTATATACTATGTATTCTAAAATGTAAATAGTTTGATAATCAAAATAATGTTTTTTTATTAATACACCCTCTTTATTTTATGATAAAGAAAACAAGCTATCATTATTTTAATAGCGTCTCCAAACAAAAATGGATATACACATAAAGCCAAACTTGCTTGTAATGTTTGCTCTGTATAATACATAAACCACACTGTTCCAAAACTGTAACATAAAACAGTTCCTAAAAAATACGCTAACACGATATTTACTCTTTTATGTATTAGATAACTAATACTGGCTGCCATAAATGGAAATATGATTAAATATCCCCCTGTCATACCAAACAATGATCCAAGACCACTACCAAAATTAGAAAAGACTGGAAGTCCAATCGCCCCTATTACTAAATAACCTGACAAACAAAAGAATGCTGGTTGAGGTTTTAAGATACCCCCGATAAGATAGATCGCTAATGTTTGTAATGTAATTGGTACAAATCCTGTTATATTAATTTTTAATTGTGCAAACACACAAATGATGGCTATAAACAATGCCGCCGTTGTCATATCTTTTACTTTTGTATTCATATTTTCCCTCCTGGTTGAATATTATACTTATTTTGTTTTGAATGTCAAAACAAATTGCATAAATACTTTCCCATGTTATAATAAACAGAGGTGAAAAAATGAAAAGAAAAGTAATTAGTTATTTATATGACCATGTAAAAGAAAGTATTCCTAATCATTATTTAGAAAATAAATATCTTCTTTCCTCTCCTCAATTCGTTACTATTTTACAAGAACTAATTGATGATGGTTTTTTAATAACGTACTCACTAGATACTTGTTGTTTGCACTCTTTGGTTACAACGCTTTGTAAAGAAGCTATTTGTAGTTATCTAGATTCTGATTATTCTATTGAAATATTTGATTCCATTGATTCTACAAACAGCTATGCAAAAAGAACACCATCTCCTTATAAAAGATTACTAATAACAAATCATCAAACATCAGGAAAAGGAAGGGGTAATCATTCCTTCTATTCTCCTAAGGATAGTGGTATCTATATGAGTTTGGTATATCCAAAATCATTTATTTATTTAGAACAATATCAATATCCTATTCTAGCTTCTTGCGCCATTTATACGGCATTGCAAGAATTGTTTGATATCGAAGTGAAACTAAAATGGGTAAATGATATTTATTATGATAATGCAAAGGTTGGGGGAATTTTAGTAGAAGATGACGAAGAACAATTAATTATTGGAATTGGTTTAAATATTTTAAATGATATCAAAGATTTAAAAGAAAATACTCGTCAAGATATTAGTAGTTTACAATTATATGGTTGTAGTAGAAATGAAATAATTGCTTGTATTATAAAGCAATTTGAATTACTTTGTAACCAATCTTGGCAGTCGATTCTTACGCTATATAAGCAACAATCTTGTTTACTTGATCGTGCTATTTATTTTCAAGTGAACCAACAAACTTTTTATGGAAAAGTAGTAGATATTGATCATATGGGACGTTTAGTAGTAGAAGTAAATAATCAAAAACAGGTACTACAGAGTGGTGAAGTACATATTGGAAGCATAAAAAAATAACGGATAACTCCGTTATTTTTCATTATCTAGTCATTTCACTAGTATCATTTGTATCTTGATGAGAAGCAATAATAGCTTCGATTTCATTTAATTCTAAAGCTTGCATATCACCAGGAATTGTATTTTTTACAGCTCCTGTTGCATTCCCGAATTCTAATGCTTTTTGGCAATCTCCATCATATTTAATTAGTCCATAAAGAGCTCCAGAAATATAAGCATCTCCACTACCAATACGATCAACTACTTCAATATTAGCGTAATCATCTTCTTTGTAGTATGTATCTTTCAAAGCGTCATAGAATACAGATCCAAAGGTATGTACTTTTGGACTATGTACGATTCTAGTAGTTGAGGCTACATAAGAGATAGGATATTCTTCTGTAAAGCTTTTCATAATTTGTTCTAAAGTACCTTCTTTTAAGAAAGTTAATTGTGCTGTACTTTCTGAACAGAAGAACATGTCTACATAAGGAAGAATTTCTTCAATGTATTGTTTTGCTTGTGGTCCTGTCCATAAGTTACTTCTAAAGTTAACATCAAAAGATATTTTAGCTCCAGCAGCTTTGAATTTTTTTATTAGTTCTTTTGTTAGGTCACGAACTTCTGGTGTTAGGGCTAATGTGATTCCTGTTGTATGGAACCATTTTGTAGAAGTGAACATTTCTTCTGGGAAATCTTCTAACTTCACTTTTAACATCGAAGAATGTTTACGATCATAGACAACTCTAGGTTTTCTAGGATATGCTCCATTTTCATAGTAATAAAGTCCTAATCTAGCATCTGATTCATTGTCATACGCTAAATATTCATCACTTATTCCTACTCCACGCATTTTATTTCTTGAAAATATACCAATATCATTTCCTGGTACTTTAGAAATAATTCCTGTTTTTAAACCTAATAATGCTATTCCACTTAGTACATTTAATTCTGCACCACCAACTTGTTTTTCTAAAAAATCACCACGAGTTAACTTTTCATTTGTAGGAGGAGAAAGTCTCATTAAGACTTCTCCTAAAGATAATACATCATATTTCTTTTCCATGATATTCTCCTATTTTTGAATTAAATGAATTGCAAATCCTGCAACTTCATGTTTGAAATAAATAGTAATTAGTTTGTCTCCATTATATAAAGCAGCATCCATATTAAACTCAAAACCTTGGTTTTCTAAATATGCTTTTGCACGATTTGCATCATTTGTAGCAATCGCAATATGTCCTTTTGTTCCTAAATAAGGGCTTTTCATTGCTTCAATCGCACTACCTGCAAAATAAGAAGCTTTCTTTTCTGTTGCAGTAAATCCAAACATTGCCTCAAACATTTTTACTGTTTGTTTTGCTTGATCATCATTTTCACAGTTAATCCCTACATGACGTAATTCAAAACCAAACATCGTCATTAAGGCTTCTTTTGTAAGTCTTGTGATTTCATCAAATTTACCAGCTTTTACTAAGTCTCCACTTACCATCCAGCTTCCACCACAACATAAGATTTTATTAAACGCTAAATATTCATTTACATTATTAGGATTGATTCCACCTGTCGGCATGAATTTCATATTTGTATAGGCTGCAGCCATTGATTTAATCATATTTAATCCTCCAGCAGCTTCTGCTGGGAAGAATTTTACAGTATCTAAACCTAATTCAATTGCTTGTTCTACTTGACTAGGACTAGTAACACCAGGTGTTACAGGGATTCCTTTTTCTACACAGTATTGAACCACTTTTGGGTTTAATCCTGGACTTACAATAAATTTTGCTCCTGCTGCCACTGCAATATCCACTTGTTCTACTGTTAAAATAGTACCTGCTCCAATTAACATGTCAGGATATTCTGTTGCCATAATACGAGTTGCTTCCACTGCTGCTTCTGTACGGAAAGTAATTTCTGCACAAGGTAACCCTCCATCGCATAATGCTTTTGCAAGAGGTGCTGCATCTTTTACATCATCTATTACGACTACTGGTACAATTCCGATTTGTTGTAATCTAGTTAACACTTCGTTCATTTGTCTTCTCCTTGACCTATTTCTTTAAAAAGTCTTCTCTTTGTGGTGTGAAAATATCTAAAAGAACTGTGTCTTCTAAACATACACATCCATGTAATGATTCAATTGGCATAAATACAGAGTCTCCACCTTTAATAATTTGTTTCTCTCCATTTACTTCAAACTCTAAACATCCACTGATACAATAAGATACTTGTTCATGAATATGGTGATGTAAATCTCCAATAGCACCTTTTTGAAAATGTACTTCCACAATCATCATATCTCCACCACGAGCTACAATTTTTCTTTTAATTAAGTCATTCACTTGTTCAAATTCAATTTCTTCATTAATAAAATAATAATCTCTGTTCATCTTATTCTCCTTATTTTTCAATTTCCCATACAGCATTAAATGTAGCTGTTTTATTTTTTGTTCTTAAAATAATCGCTGTTCTAAATCTAGATACTGGATTATCATAAGTTTGTGCCATAAATACATCTTTATCTTTTGTATCAATGATAGAAGTTAATGTTACTTTTCCTAATTTCCATTGTAATCTTAATTCATCACTACTTACTACTTTACGGACATCTTTTAAATGTTCATATCCAAATGCATCATATTCAATCTTTGCAGGAGTAGATGCTACTTCTGTTAATAATGTTGCTTCACTATGGAAAATCCAATCTAATTGATGTTCTTCTTTTGATTCTACTCCAAAACTATCTGTAAATCCATGATCACTAATTTCTACACGTCTTTGATAATCAACACCTTCATAAACATCTTCTACTAAAGAATGACAGATTGTATCATTAAATTCAACAATTTTTCCACCTTCTGTAGAAACATGATTTTTCCCATCTACTAATACCGTATTATGAGATAATGAATGTCTATGCCATTCATTACAAAGCTTTGATCCATAACCTGTATTTGATAAATCTCTTGATAATGATAATCCTTCTACCATTACTTCAATATTCATTTTATCAGGATGAGCATGAGAAGGTCCTCTATGACCATATTTCATAAAGACATTTATATGATCATTTTTAAGCATTCCAAAATATGAATTTTCAAAACAAGTAGAAGTTCTTTTGATTTCACTACGATTGTTTATATCTAAATCTGGTAAACAAGACATACGTTCAAAACTAATTTCATTGTTATAATAGAAAGGTTTTGATAATGGGAACTCGACTCTTTCACTTGGATTTGCACAAATATTTTTATAAATATTTCCTACTTCACTATCTTCTCCAAATACTTTAGTAGCTAAACAGTAAATATATTCATATGATTTTAATGTTACATTTGGCCATCCATCATTTGGATTTGGTAAGATATCGTTATCAAATGCATAATGATAAGCACGGATTAACATTTCTTCTACTAATCCTTTTGATGCGAATTCTTGTCCATGTAACTGAGCAAATGCCATTAAGTCTACTACACCTTCTAATAAGAAGAAGTTATAATGAATTGATCCTTCATACCAGAATTTATCTCCTGTAACACCTTGTTTTAATTGTTCATTAATACCAAATTCACCTTTGAATACTAAATCAATAAATGATTGATTTTGTGTATATAAACCAATAACACCTACTGCTGCATTTAACCAACAAGGGATGTTATGAATATGTGTGATTTGAGGAATTAAGATATCAGTAATCGGAATAAATAAGTTTTTATTTAAACCTTCTAAGAATTCTTCTTCTAATTCACCTTTTAATAATTCTAAAGAAATAATAATACGAATAGCAACAATTGCTTCATTTAATCCTTGAGGCATTAAACGAGCTGCTCCACCAACATCAACTGTTAAACCACTTTCATCTACAATTTTATCTTTGGCATGTAATGCGAATTCTACATAATGATCAGAATAGAAACCTAAGATTTTTTTATATTCTGTTAAATATTTAGAATCTTTTTCAACACGATATAATGTCGCTAATTTCATTAATGTTAAAATTGCTGTATTACGGTAAAAATATCTCCATACATTATCAAATGTTTTATTTTGATATACTGTATGACATAATTGACAAACATGTTCATGTGGTTTATCTAAATCAAAGATCAGTCTTTCTCCATCTTCAGGACAGAAATAATTATGTCCCCATTCACTTAAATATTCAGGTGAATCATGAAATTCATTACAAAACTTTTCTGCTTCTTTTTTCATTGATTCTAACATTTCCATATATTTAGGATTCGTTGTTAGAATTTGTTCATTTATATCAAATATTTTCATTTATTGCTCCTATTCGAACACTACTTGTTCTTCTTTTATTTCTATACTTTTATTTTTCTCTATTCTACCATCAATGATTGTCTTTTTCATGAACAAATACAAACCAATTGAAAATAGTCCACTTAATATATTACTTACCAACATTGCATACCAAATACCATATTCACCAATCCCCCAAATAGGTTGAGAGAAAATAATAACAACTGGTACTCTAAACACATAAATTCTCATTAAACTAACAAATAAATTAAACTTTGTATCCCCTGTTCCTTGGAAAATACCCATTGCACATTCTGTCATTCCCCAGGGAATAATAGATGCACTATAGATACCCATTGCATTAATAATATGTTGATACGTTGGATCACTAGTATCCACAAATAATGCTGCAATCGATGATCTAAATGGCAGTAAGAATGCTATAAAAATAATAGCTAACGTTAATCCAAAACCTAAGGATTTCCATACTGCTTTTTTAACACGTTCTGGTTGGTTTGCACCCATGTTTTGAGCTACAATTACCGATAAACCTGTACCAAATGCGGTTACAGCTTTAAAGAAAACAGAGTTTACTTTGTTTGTGATTCCATAAGCTGCTAAAACTGGTTCTCCAAAAGCAAGTACATACTTGTTAATAATTATAAAACCCATTGATATTAATGATTTTTCAAATATTAATGGTAATGCTGTTACTAATAATATTTTAGTTGAAATAGAGTTTATTTTGTATTCACTTATTTCTAATTTTCTTTCATTTTTCTTAGAGAAAAAACTAATTAAACAAGTAGTAGCACAAATTCCTTGTGCTAATATTGTTGCTAGTCCAATCCCTGTAATTTCCCAATTTACTACAATCGTAAATAGGTAACAGAAAATGATTTTCATTATTAAAGAAAACATATTAATAGATATTGCTTTCTTTGTATTTCCTTGAGCTCTTTCAATTGCGAGATAAAGAACAGTAATAAAATTAAATACTACACCCCATGCTGTTAACATCAAATAACGACTTGAATCAGCTAATAAAGTATCTGTAATACCTGCTAAAAGTAATACTTCATTTGAAAAAACAAATGTTACGGCACTTATTATAAACCCAATCGTTACTCCAATGACAAATACATGGCCAATCATTCTACGTGCTTTTTGTTCATCATTAGCACCAATATAACGTGCTATTAAACTACACCCAGCTACCGATAGACCTGTTGCTACTGCATTTAATGTATCCTGAATAGGTCCTACAAAGGCAACACTTGCTACTGCTAAACTACCTACATTCGCAACAAAAAGACTATCTATAATACCATACATACCCTCTACCATATTGGTAATGATAATTGGTAAAGTTATCATCCAGATAACTGCGTCTAGTCTACCATTTAATATATTTACTTTCTCTTTCAAGATTTTCCCCTCTCCTAAACAATTTTTTATAAATCGCTCACTTTAAATAGTATAGTAGGTAAGCGAGGAATTCATTTACCTACTATATGTGTAAAATTACTAATTCATTTATTAAAAAAACTGGAAATTTATTTTCTTTTCGTTTTCCTTGCGGAATTCACAAATGAAAACTTCCTTTCCAGTTTGTTTAAATCTTCTTATAAGAAGTCTTGTCCACCATTAACTTGGATAATTTCTCCTGTTAAGAAAGAAGCTTTTTCACTACATAAGAATGAAATTACTGATGCTACTTCTTCAGGTTGACCAAAACGTTTCATTAAGATATTGTTTTTCCAAGATTCAAATACTTGAGGATTTGTTTTCTTAATGTTGTCATGGAATGGAGTATCGATAGTTCCTGGGCTTACTGCGTTAGAACGGATACCGTATTCTGCTAAATCTTTTGCAAATGCTCTTGTTAAAGTAACGATTGCTGCTTTACTTACACCATAGATACCAGCTCCTGGACCACCTGCATTCCATGCAGCATTTGATGCAAAGTTAACGATTGAAGCATTTTCACTTTTCTTTAAGAAAGGAATTGCTGCTCTTGTTACGAAGAATGCGCTATCTACATTTAATGCCATTACATTACGGTAGAAATCAGTAGTCATTTCTTCAAAACGAGAACGTCCTCCAAGTCCACCAGCGTTGTTTACAACAACGTCGATAACTCCGTATTTTTCACCAATTGCAGCTACACTTGATGCTACTGCAGCTTCGTTTGTTACGTCAAAGTTAACGTACTCACATTCTGCTCCTACTTCTTTTAATGATGCAATTGCAGTTGCTGCTTGTGCGTCATCAATTCCGTTAATTACTACTGTATAACCATCTTTTGCTAATGCTGTTGCAGTTGCTAAACCAATACCACCTGTTGCTCCTGTAACTAATGCTACTTTTTTACTCATTTTAATTTCTCCTTTTATTTTTAAATTTCAAATGTTGTTTCTGTTTGACCATCATGTATGATTACATACATACTGGCGTTACTTGTGATACCATATTGTTCAAATCCTTCTCTAGCAATACATTCATATTGCTTTTTAGCATGGATTGTTACTTTATGGTGATCTTGTACTACTTTTATATTTGCAGGAACAAAGCATTCAAACATAACTGCTTTTTTGCAGGCTTGCTTTGTTTCAAAATATAACGATTTAATTTCTACTCTACATACTTTGTCAGGCTCTTGTGTTGTCATTACTCCGACAACATCTTGATCGTATTGTTTTTCTGTTATTTCTACATCACTATGGATAACATACCCTAATTGCTTATTGTTTAATGCATAAGTATAAGCATTTTCAAAGTTCTTTGTTGCATGATTGTTTGTATTTGAGATAACTGAGAACTTATGGTCCTCTTCACTTACAAAACGGTCTAAGAATACCATGAATTCTAAATCATCACTAAAGACTGTTCTACTAACTTCTGTCATTTTTGCAGCTTCTTTATAGATTTTAGTTGTATCTCCATAGTACCCAACCATATCATCTTGATGAACATAATTCATTACATCACCACGATATTCATTAACAATATCAAAGTCAGGGTTTTGTGCTAATCTAGCTTTTGCTGAATCAACATAAACATCATTACAATCAAATACATCTGTGTATTGACCATCTACTAATAACACATTGTGATTGTCAGGCATAATATTTCTATTATAACCATCTTCACATGTTAAGAATTCACTTCCTTCAACATAGATATAAGCTAAGTTATCAGGATGATGATGTGATAATGATAAACAATCAATATTTTCTTTATAATACAATTCCCAAGCTTTATCCCATTGTTTTTTACCACCAGGAGCGCTACATTTAATTGTAAATACTTTTCCATCACGATCCCAAGTATTACGCATACTTAGTAATCCTAAATCTGGGAAATATTTTACTTTTGGTAACTCTGCTAAAGGTTTTGCTTCTACTTTTGGGCTAAACCATAAGAATTCAAATACTGCTTCTGGTAAAATACCAGGCTTCACTTTACTATTATTTGCTTCTATTTCTAAGAATTCATCTAAAACAATATTCGCAAATGTTTGTGCATACCCGTTATTGTACTCTGCAGCCACTTTATAATAAACACAAGCTGTATGTCCACTATGGCGATCATGTGCATCTCCATAGTTTAATTGCTGTGCTAGATCTGGTGCTGATTGATATAAACGATAATCGAATGTATTTCTTAAATACTCACTTGTTTCGAAGTAATTAATACCTTCTTGTACATTTAATAAGTGAGCATATACAAATAACCACATTCCACCATAACGCCAATAAACAACACCTTCATAATTAGAACCATCTTCTGGCATATATTCATATACTCTTTTAAAGTTTTCTTTGGCACTATCAATATATACTTGTCCATTTAAGCCATCTGCTTGTAATACATAACCAGCAGTAGCTAATCCATTTAAGTTGATCCAGTTATGGTTTTGATAGTATTGTGTTGCCCATCCTTCACCAGCTGTTTCTTCTTTGTAGTCATACATGATTTTTGCATGATGTTCTATTTTATTTGTGATTGTTTCTCTTAGTTCTTGATCTAAGTCTGCTTTTAACCAATCATAACCAAGTGATAATCCAAATAAAATCCAAGAAGCACTTAAATCTACATTTACTAAATGAGCGAATCCCCATTTTTCATAATTCAATACAGTATTAATAAATCTTTTTGCTTCCTTTAAATATTTATCTTCTTTTGTTAAGTTATACGCTAATGCTAAGTTTACAATTGCAATCCCCATATAAGTAGTACTTCCATCTGGATGTACTTCTGGTAATTCAAAAGTCGCATAACGATTTGCTTCTTCTAGAAGACGATTTAATTGTTCTTTCCTTTCATTGTGGGCTTGAGCCTTAAATGGCTCTAAGTCCCCAATGAACACATAATTTGTTTTTTGCATTTATAATTCCTCGTTTTTTTACGCTATTTTTGTCTTTTTCGCTGTCCAATATAATCCGATACCTGCTAATAATACGACTGCTCCTACTGCTACAAATACAAATCTACTTGCAAATTCATTTGGTATAAATACCATGAATGATATTGCTAATCCTGCTGCTATTAATAATCCACCTAATGTTTTTCTTTGTCTACAATCAGATTCAACTACTTTAGGATCCTCTTCATTTACAATTACTGGTGTTGCAATATTTGTAAAGAATAAGTCAACTTCTTTTTGTCTTTCTGGAGTAAACCCTTTAAAGAATAACATCGTGATAAAGAAGAATGGTGTTGTAATACATCCATGTAATACAATAGGTATCGTAAGAGAAGCCATATCACTATATTCTGCTGCTGTTAGTGAAATACCCATAAATGCACTTACCATATCAATATTACAAATAAATGCGATAAAGTATGATACTGCCATACCTACTACTAATGTTGCCCATCCAGCCCAGTCTGGTGTTTTCTTAACAAAGAATCCTAATACTGTTGGAATCATCATTGGCATTGCCAATAAAGAACCAACCATTACTGTTGCATTAAATAAGCTTGTATTTTCTAAACTATTAATAAATATTCCTACTGCAATAATGATTGCACCAAATAATAACGTCATTGCTTTTCCAAGTTTTAACATTGATTCATCAGATGCATCTTTATTAATAAATACTTTATAAACACTACGTACAAAGATAGCTGAATTTTTATTCAAAGCTGAATCCATTGATGACATCGTTGCTGCAAACATAGCCGACATCATTAACCCAACCATTCCTACTGGCATAAAGTCACGAACAAATACATAATATGTTGCATCCGTAATACTACTTCCTAATGCATCTAATCCCCATGCTGCTGTATCAGGACTAAATGCTGCCATAAACCAAGAAGGAACAAACCATAACAATGGTCCTACTGTCATTAATGCACAAGCTAATAAAGCAGCCTTTCTAGCATTTTTAGTATCTTTAGCACAAATATAACGATAAGATCCAATCATGTTATTAGTAGAAATAAATTGTTTTACAAAAGAACATAAAACCCATGCCCAAAATAACCACATATAATTATAATCAGAACCTGTTACTATTTTTTCTGGTAATCCTTGTGCAAAAATAACACTAAGTCCACCAGCTTTTACTACTGCTACAACAGTTGCTACAACTGATACCGCCATAATGATAACCATTTGTAAGAAGTCAGAAGCTACTACAGCCCAAGCTCCTCCACTAACAGACATTAAAACTACGATTAATCCTGTAATTACTATTGTTATATTCATTTCTACATTGAATACTGCTGCTGCAAATATCGCTAACCCATTTAACCAAATACCTGCTTGAATGATATTAATAGGTAGTGAAGCTAACGTAAAAGCTTGCTCATTTACTTTACCAAATCTCATTCTAACTCCATCAATTGGAGTTGTTACACGCATCTGTCTTGATTTTGCTGCAAAGAATAAATAGTTTCCAAAATAACCAACTGCATTACCAAAGAAAATAGCTGTTACTGCAAAACCATCTGTAAAACCTTTTCCGGCTGCACCTGTAAAAGTCCAAGCACTAAACTGAGTCATAAAGGCTGTGGCACCTACCATCCACCACAACATTTTTCCTCCACCTTTAAAATAATCACTTGTTGAATTAGAGAAAGTTCTAAAAATCCAACCTATCGCCATTAAAAATACGAAATACACACATACAACTAGAATATCTATCATGATATTTCCTCCCTATATTTTCTTATTCGTTCACATATAAGAACTTGGTTTTGTTGTTGGTACAAAAAATAATTGCTGTTTGTCGTTGTATTGATAATACGCTAGGTTTATATATATAAACTAAGTTTATTAATTACACATAGAGTATATTCAATCTTGTTTTGTTTGTCAATGAGTTTCCAATTATTTCATGTACAATTCATTGATTTCATCGTGCTTTTTACTTCATTTTTATTTAACATATTAGGAGCTATGCTCCCAATATGTTTTTTTATTTTTTAAACATGTTTTTTAGAGTTTTTAGCAGAAATAATTAATCCCATTCCAGCTACGAATACTACTACTCCTACTGCTACAAATACAAATCTACTTGCAAACTCATTTGGTATAAAGAACATACACGTTATAGCAACCCCTGCTGTAGCTAATAATCCGCCTAATGTTTTTCTTTGTCTACAATCAGATTCAATTACTTCTGGATCTTCTTCATCTACAACTACTGGCGTATTTGTATTTTCGAAGAATAAATCAACTTCTTTTTGACGTTCTGGAGAATATCCTTTAAAGAATAATTGACTTAATAAGAAGAATGGTGTTGTAATACATCCATGTAATACTACTCCTAAAGTAAGAGAAGACATATCACTATACTCTGCTGCAGTTAAAGGTATACCAATTACTGCACTTACCATATCTGCATTACATACAAATGCAATAAAGTAAGATACTGCCATACCTACTACTAATGTTCCCCATCCAGCCCAATCAGGTGTTTTCTTAATAAAGAATCCTAATAAAGATGGAATTAACATTGGTAAAGCTAATAAAGAACCAACCATTGTTGTAACATTAAATAAACTAGTATTTTCTAAACTATTAATAAATATCCCTACTGCAATAATAGTAATACCAAATAATAAAGTCATTACTTTTCCTAATTTCAACATATGTTCATCTGATGCATTTTCATTAATAAATACTTTATATACATTACGTACAATAATACCAGCATTTTTATTTAATGCTGAATCCATTGATGACATAGTTGCCGCAAACATAGCCGACATCATTAACCCAACCATTCCGACTGGCATAAAGTCACGAACAAATACATAATATGTTGCATCTGTAATACTACTTCCTAATGCTTCTAATCCCCATGTTGCTGTATCAGGATTAAATGCTGCTACAAACCAAGCTGGTACAAACCATAACAAAGGTCCTACAAACATTAAAGTACATGCTAGTAATGCTGCTTTTTTTGCATTTTTTGTATCTTTTGCACACATATAACGATAAGAATCAATCATATTGTTTGTTGATAAGAATTGTTTTACAAAAGAACATAATACCCATGCCCAGAATAACCACATATAGTTATAATCTGATCCTGTTACAATTCCTGCTGGTAAACCTTCTGCAAAAATAACACTAATTCCACCTGCTTTAATAACTGCAACTACTGTTGCTACTACTGATACTGCCATAATGATAACCATCTGTAAGAAGTCAGAAGCTACTACCGCCCAAGCTCCACCTGTTACTGACATTAATACTACAATTGCACCAGTGATAACGATTGTTATATTCATTTCTACATTGAATACTGCTGCTGCAAACACTGCTAAACCATTTAGCCAAATACCAGCTTGAATAATACTAATTGGTAATGACGCTAATGTGAAAGCTTGTTCATTTACTTTACCATAACGTAAACGAATTCCTTCAATTGGAGTAACCACTCGAAGTTGTCTTGACTTCGCTGCAAAGAATAAATAATTTCCTAAATAACCTACTGCATTTCCAAAGAAAATTGCTAATACAGCAAATCCATCTGTAAATGCTTTTCCTGCTGCACCTGTAAAAGTCCAAGCACTAAATTGTGTCATAAACGCTGTAGCACCTACCATCCACCACAACATCTTTCCACCACCTTTGAAATAGTCACTAGTTGAACTTGAGAAAGTTCGAAAAATCCAACCAATTGCCATTAAAAAGACAAAATAAACGCATACTACTAGAATATCAATCACGATAATTCCTCCTAAATTTTCTTTTCTACCATTGAAATCAAAAGACATTCTCATTGTCTATAATTCATATATATGAACTAAGTTTTACAATGTCTACAAAAAATAAATTATTGAATGAATACTTACTGCCATAAGTATTCTATTGAATAATCTTTTGATCCCGTTTCTTAAACTTTATACACCGGTATGTATCAGTTAAACGTTGATGATAAATTGTTCACATATACGAACCTGGTTTATCATTTACAACTAAAGTATAGTATGTCCTTTTTCTTTTGTCAATGAGTTATAGTTACTTTTGTGCACTTTTTCTCAAGGGATTTTTTTATAACCGTTTTCAATATCCTATTTTTCTTTATATTATATGTATTTTTTGACTTTTTTATGAACCTTTATTTTTTAAATTTTTTTTCATTCATTTATACAATATATCGTATTTTCCTATACAAAAATGTAAGGACTTACATTTTAGATAAAATAAAAACTAGAAGTGTTCTAGTTTTTATCCTCTGTACCCTAATGATTTCGATACATTATTCGCTATTAATTGTAATTCATTTGCCATTGCTTCATTGTCCATTTTCTCGTTATATACATCAGAAAGTGAAAGCGCCACGACTACTTTTCCAGTATAGTCAAATACTGGTACACCACAACAACTAGAAATACTACGATCTTCTTGCATCTCTATTGCATACCCTCTTTGTCTAGTAATATCTAATTCTTTGATCAATTTTTCTTTATCATTAATCGTATGTTCTGTTAAATGTTTAAATTCAATTTTATCAAGGATAACTTGTCTTTCTTTTTCTGGTAAAAACGCTAAAATAGCTTTTCCACTAGCAGTTGCATAGACATCTTTTCTAGCACCTAACGCACATGTTGCAAGCACTGCTTTAGGGGCAACATATTTACCCATGAAAACTAAATCTGTTCCATCTAAAATACTTACAAATGCTGTTTTATCATATTTATCAGCAATTGGTTTTAAACCTGCAAGACACTGATCTACGACATCTAACCCATTATAATATTTCATACCTAATGAAAAAGCTTTTACACCTAAACAGTATTTCTTTTCATTATAAGGCATTGTTCTTACGTAATTTAATTCATGCAATGACTGCACTATTACAAAGACACTACTTTTAGGATATCCGAATTCATTGACGATATCTTGTAATGTTACTCCTTCTTTTTTTTCACTAATATATTCTAGTATTTGCATGCTTCTAAATATTGTATTATTCATCTTAACCTCCCAATAAACTTAGTTCATAAATAAGAACTCCTATGTTATTGTATGTCTTTAAGGGCGGAAAGTCAATCACTAACAACTAATTTTTTAATAAATACAACCGCTTTCAATATTCTTCTTTTATTTATCTTTTTAGACAAAAAAAAGGATAGAGAAATTATGTTTCTTTGTCCTTTTTTATTATTATGATTTGTTTTTTTCTTTAAATCCTTTAAAGAATACAGTTAGATTCCTTAAGGAATCAATAAGATGTTTATCTTCTAGAGAAGATGTATCACTACATATACTATCAATCATTTCTTGATGGAATTTAGTATGAATTGCAATTGCTTTTTTACCTTTTTCAGTGAGAATAACACGCATAATACGACGATCTCTTTCATCTTTTATTCTTTGAACACATTTTTTTTCTTCTAATTTTTTAATTGCTGTTGTAACAGTTCCATTTGTTAGAGTTGCTTTTTTAGCTAATGAAGACATTGTTGGATTTTCAATACTTTCTATTGTTTCTAACATATGTATTTCTGTTACAGTTAAATTCTTTACTCCGTGTTCTTGTAAATAATCTTCTTCTATATCTAATATTTCATTAAATAATGTTACTAGTAACTCATTTATGATTTGTCTTTGATTTTCATCATGATTTGACATAATGTGCCTCCTATCGATGCTTTTCTATTTTTAATTATAGCCTATCCATTCCTTCAAGTAAATAGATACACTTTTTAATAGAACTTATTATGTCAAATTAAGTAAAAAAAATAGCCTTTCGACTATTCTTCTTCTATATCATCTCTAAATAATAAGTTTAATACAACTCCTACAATTGCTGATAAAGCTGTACCTGATAAAGTAGCACTTCCTGCAATAGGGAATACTGCTCCTCCTAAACCAACTACTAACATTGCCGAAGCAATAATTAAGTTTCTTGATTTTGAGAAATCAATTTTGTTATCAACTAAGATTCTTAAACCATTACTTGCAATAACACCATATAATAAAATACTCATCCCACCTAATACACAAGTTGGAATTGAATTAATAATAACTGTTACATAATCTAAACATGATAATAAGATTGCGATACAGGCAGCTCCACAAGTTACATAAACAGAACCTATTTTTGTCATACCAATAACACCTGTATTTTCACCATAAGTAGTATTTGCAGGTCCTCCTAAGAATGCAGAGAATGCCGTTGCTACACCATCACCAATTAAAGTTTTATCAATACCTGGATCTTTTAAGAAGTTTTTACCACAGATTTTACCTAATACAGTATGATCTCCAATATGTTCAGAAATAGTTACAATTGCTACTGGTAAAATAGCTAATGTTTCTGGTCCAAAATAGAATTCATATTGTCTGAATCCTTCCACATAGAATGGGAAAGCAAAATCAGGAATTGCAAAGAAACTAGCTGTAGCTAATCCACTTAAATCAACTAAACCTAATACCCATGCTACTAAATATCCTACAACAATAGCTGCTAAAAAAGGAATAATTTTTAAGAATCCTTTTGCATAAACAGATACACCTGCAGCTACTAAGAAAGTAATAATTGCTACTACCATTTGAGGTACTGTCCCATCACTTGTAAATCCAGCATTTGATACAGCAGAACTTGCTAAACTTAATCCAATAACTGCAATCATAGGACCAATTACAATAGGAGGTAATAATTTATCCACCCATGCTGTTCCAACAAACTTAATAATAATGGCTACAATAATATAAATTAACCCTACTAACATTAATCCTGTTTGAGCAGCTGAAATATTTCCACCCATCGCTTCTACTGCTAAAACAACTGCAGTAATATAAGCAAATGATGATCCTAAATAAACAGGAACTTTTCCTTTTGTACAAATAGTATAAATGATTGTTCCACATCCAGAAGCAAATAATGCTACTGATACTGGAAAACCAGTTAAGATAGGTACTAATACAGTTGCTCCAAACATTGCAAATACATGTTGGAAACTTAATAATAACCATAATCCTGCTTTTGGTTTTTCATTTACATCAACGATTAAATTCTTTTTTTCTTCCATCTTCATCTCTCCTTTATTCTTAAAAAAAAAGACCAGAAAAGGTCTTTTCTAATTATTCACCAACGTATGGTAATAAAGCCATTTGTCTAGAACGTTTGATAGCAGTAGCTAACATTCTTTGGTATTTAGCGCTTGTACCAGTTACACGTCTAGGGATAATTTTCCCATTAGCTGAGATAAATCTTTTTAATAACTCAACATCTTTATAATCAATATAAGTTACTTTATTTTTAGTGAAGAAACATACTTTTTTTCTTCCCATTCTTTGTCTTTTGAATGCCATTTTGAAATTCTCCTTTCGTTAAAATGGTAAATCATCTTCCATGATTGCATATGAATTATCAGAATTTCCAAATTCTTCTTGTAAATTCCTTGTTGGTTGTACAGGTTGTGCCTGTGCTACCGGTGGTGCATCATAGTAATTGTTGTTATTTTGTGGTTGTTGTTGGTATCCACCTTGAGGTTGTTGATAACCTTGTTGGTATCCGCCTTGTTGTTGGTTTGCTTCTCTAGCCCCTTTTGTTTCAAGGAATTGAACAGAGTCACATACAACTTCTACAACATACACTTTTTGTCCTTGAGCATTATCATATGATCTTGATTGAAGTCTTCCTTCAACCCCTACCAATGAACCCTTAGAACAATATTTTTTTACATTTTCTGCTACTTTATTCCAAACAGTACAATTAATAAAGTCTGCTTGTTGTCCGTTTGTAGAATTATAATTTCTATTCATTGCTAAGGTAAAGCTAGTTACAGAGGCGTTATTACCTACTGTTCTTAGTTCAGGATCTCTTGTCATCCTTCCTACTAATACTACTCTGTTTATCATTGTTAGCTCCTCCTTATTTGCGAAGAGTTAATTGACGTAGAACAGAATCATTGATTTTAGAAATACGATCAAATTCTTTAATGTTAGCTGGTGTAGTTGTTGTTTCAATAACTACATAGTAACCTTTTGAGAATTTTTTTACTTCGTAAGCTAAATCACGTAATCCCCATTCGTTAACTGAATCAATAGTACCGTTATCTGTAGCTAAAATTGCTTTTAACGTTTCGATAACTGTATTTCTTGCTTCTTCTTCAACGTCAGGTTTTACAATAAACATAATTTCATACTTGTTCATTTTTATACCTCCTATGGTCTATTGGCCTATTCTCTTTTGGAATAGACAGGCAGTAAATTTTTTTACATGCTCAACGATTATAGCATACTTTATTTTAATTATCAATATTATATTGGAAAATAGGCACTTTTTTACATTCTATTTTTCATTAATAAATCATCATCCTTCCATCTATTTATGATATACTCTTTTGTGAGGTGAAAACAATGATAAAAGCAGTGTTATTTGATATGGATGGAGTATTAATTGAAAGTGAAATAGAGTATATGAAGCGTTTTGTTGAAGTTTTTCGTAGTAAAAATATTATTGTAAGGGAAGAAGATTTTTACTGCCTAGTTGGGGCTAGTTCTCCAGATAGTTTAGAAACTTTTGATAAGCTTGCAAAGCCTATTAGTGGTGCTAAAATGATGAGTTTATGTGCGCAAAGTATTCTTGATAATCCATTTGCGTATAAGGAAATAAGAACAGAAAATATTTATGAATTATTGCGTGATTTAAAAGAAGATGGTTATAAGATTGCAGTAGCTTCTGCAACAAGTAGGCAAGGTATTCAACTTGCCTTAAAAGAAACTTCTTTAGATCAGTTTGTGGATGTTTATTATTCTGGAGATGATTGTCCTAGAAGCAAACCTTTTCCAGATGTATATTTAAAAGTAATGGAACTATTGGATGTGACTCCTGAACAATGTGTTATTCTAGAAGACTCTAAGCCAGGTATTCAAGCTGCAACTAGTGCTGGAGGCTATGTTGTAGCGAGAGAAGTGCCAATATTTCCTATTGATCAATCTCTTGCTAGTGAAAAGATTAGAGATGTTTATGATTTATATGCGATTGTTAAAAAATTAGATAAATAAAAAAGTCCGAGAAACTCGGATTTTTTTATTTGAATAAGATTTTAGAAATATTGATTACTTCTTGATAAAGACATTGTTCCCCTAAAGCCAATGATGTTTCTAAAGGCATACATTCATTAACAATCGAGAACATTGCAGTGACACCAATATCATATAAGTTGCTTGCTTCTTTTGTTACTCTACCACCAAATGTAATAAATGGTACTTGGTGTTTTGATGTTAATCTTGCGATTCCACTAATTGTTTTGCCATCAATAGTTTGTCCATCAATACTACCTTCTCCACTAATTACGAGATCAGCATCTAAAATAGCCAATTCTAATTTAGTAATATCCATTACTAAATCAATTCCACTCACTAAAGAAGCTCCTAATAAATAAAATGCTCCTCCTAGTCCTCCTGCACTTCCGGTTCTAGGTACATCACGAATCTCTTTGTTGGTTGCTTGTAAAAAGATAGTTGCAAGATGATTAAGATCTTGATCCATTTGTTCCACTTGTTTAGGAGATAATCCTTTTTGAGGTCCAAAAGTATAACTAGCACCATTTTTACCAATATATGTATTTTCAACATCACTTGCTATTTGGATTTCAATACCTTCTAAGTTTACAAATGTTGTTGTTAAATCAACACTTGCTATTTTTGCAATAGAAGATACATGACAGGGTAATAGTTGCCCTTCATGATTATAAAATTTTGCTCCTAAGGCACATAACATTCCAAAACCACCATCTACTGTTCCACTACCACCTAAACCAACAATAATTTTGGTACAATCACGACTCATGGCATCTAAGATAATTTGACCTAAACCATAGCTCGTTGCTTCTAATGGTTGCTTTTGATTATCGAGCAGGTAAGTAATCGCTAGATTACTTGCTGCTTCGATAAATGCAGTGTGTTGATGTATACCATAGGTTACATTGATATCTTGATGATATAGATTTTTTACTTTTACTGTTTGGAGTCTTGCATTGGTAGCATCACTTAGGATTTGTGCTGTTCCTTCACCACCATCTGCCATTGGTATTTTTGTATAGGTGTAAGTAGGATGAATTTCTTTCATGGCTTTTTCTATTACATCACAGGCAATTGATGCATCCATACATCCTTTGAATGAATCACATGCTATTACTATTTTCTTCATTAGATCAGCCTCTTTTCTTTTAAATAATAAATGATTTAACTTGATTATAAGCGATATTGTTGTTTGAATCTATTGTTTCTTCATTTAAGTTTGTTACTTTTTTAATAGGAACATTTAATTCTATTGTTTGTTCTTCTTTTGTGATTTGGAAAGCACGAACTAATAATTGTTCTTCTTTTTCCATTTTCTTTACAGTACTGATAACAATATTTTTGTTTGTTTGTGTAAATAAAGAATGTGTATAAGGAGTTTGTTTTCCACTGTTGTTTAGTTTCATTGCGTTATAAGGCATTTTGTTATAAGAAACTAATGGTGTTGTATAAGCTTTTGCTTTTGTTGCAAGTTCATTTGTAGATGCATAAGTAGATATACCTAAGTCCATTGTAATTGTTCCTAACATTTGAGAATCTGGTGTTTCCATCTTAATTCCTGATGGACGCCCAGGACGACGTACTAAGTTTTCTTTCCCTAATACTCCGACACTTCTAAATAAGGTAAGTGCGATTGTTTCATAGTTATCTCCAATTACTTCATATTCACGAATAGAATTTGTAAAAGCCACTAGAGATGCATCTTTTAATGTTACATAGCTTAACATTGGATAAATCGTATCTGGTCTTTCACTCCATTTTTCTTTTTCCCAATAATCTAATGCATCATCATAAACTGGTCTTTCTATAATACCAAACTGATTATCGCTTAAGGATACTTTACCAGCAATATTTTGAGGAATATAGGTACGTAATCGATGATCTTCTGCTTTATTATCTACCGTAATTTGAATAGAAATAAAATCACTATTTTTCTTTAATCCTACTTCAATGCTAAAGTCCATTGTAGCATCTATAAATCCTTCACTACGTCTTTGTAAGTTTTTTGGTACTTCCATTGTATAATTAATAATTGCTTTACTTGTTAAGTCAGTAGCATTGATTGTTGTATTTGCGATTACATCATTAGATGTAAAGATTACATCTTCTATTAATGGTGAGTAATCATATCCATCTCCATCATCTGAACCATCTTCCATTAATAATACATCACTATATTCTTTATTAGTTGTTTTATCTAAAATAGTTAATGTTCCATTATTAGCTACTTCAATTACATAATATTCATTTTCTAAATGATTTGCTTGTTTTGTTGTTACTTCCATAGAACAAGTATCTTCTACTAAGAAGAATGTTGTATAACCCATAGATGGAATGGTTGTATCTATTTGTAATGTATATTCTACAAATGGATCATAGTTACCATAATGTACAATTTGACGATCAATTAAACCAGCATCAATGATTTGTTTTGTTTCAATAGTATAAGCTACTTCTTGGTTATTACTATCTACTAATTTAAATCCTTTCATACGTGTAATTACTTTGCCAATTACTACTTCTTTTCTAGTAGTAGGTAACATATTAAATACTGTTAATTTATCTAATGCTATTGCATTATCCATCGAATCTACTATTTTTCTTTGATAGAATTCAATGAAACGATCTACTTTTTCTAAAGCTAAGATAAATCTTTCTTTTATTTCACGATGTACTTTATCACTACAACAACATCCTATTGAATCATGGGCATGGTTTTTCATAATATCTTTCCAAATAGATTCGATAAAACCATGATAGTATTCAAACCCTAATGAATAAGCTAAAGAAGCTAATGGTTCTAAGATATTTGTTATTTTATTTTCAATAATTGTGTTTAAGATTTTAATATCTGCTCTAGAAGAGAAGATAGAGCGATGAACACGCATGTATTTTCCATCTAAGAATTCTCCATGTAATGTATCATAATCAGTTTTCTTTTCTAATTCTTCAAATAAGTTATCAAAACTACTTAAGAAGAAGTCTTTTGTAGGATAAATATTTTTTAATTGAACCATTACTTCTTCAATATTTTGTTGAATTGGCATTTGGTCATGACCATTTGGTAATAAAATATTTTCTCCAGTAGCTCCTCTTTCTAATACTGGCATGTATTTTTCACAACGTTTTGCAAGAGCTTCTTTTTCTTCTGGTAAATATTTACCAATAGCATATCCTAAAGGTAATAATTGGGTTAATACTTTACTTCCATCATCACTTGTCCAATAGAATTCTGTATTTGTAGTACCCATTCTTTCACTAGTACCTCTCCAAAACATACTTCTATGAATATCAAATCCATTTAATATCATTGGCATTTGAGCTGATTGTCCAAAAGAATCAGGTAAGTATCCTAGTTTCATTACAGGTCCAAACTCTTCACAATCTTTATGTCCATATAATAAGTTACGTACAATTGACTCTCCACCAACTACCATTTCATCAGTTTGGCTATACCAAGGACCAATAATTAATCTTCCTGCTTGTGTTAATTTTTTTAATCTTTCTTTGTTTTCTGGCATGATATTTAAGTAGTCTTCTAATACTGCTGTTTGACCATCTAATGTATAAGTTGGATAATTAGGATCATTTTCTAATCTTGTCATGATTTCTTCCATGTTGTTTACTAATAATAATTTTGATTCTTCGGCTGAAAAATACCATTCACGATCCCAATGCATATGGGGTACTACATGTACTTTGTTTGACATTTTATTTCCTCTATTTCTTTAGTTTTTGTTTTCTAGTAATTACTAATAATGAAGCTGATATGATTGCTCCTAGCACTGCTGCTCCAAACCATACTGCCATTGCTACTGGCATGTTATCTGCTGTTAATACAAATATGGAGAAAATTCCTGCTCCTGGTACATCTAAACCAATTTGGAACATAGCTACTAAAGCTCCACAAACTGCTGATCCTACTGACATCGAAAACATTACTCGTAAAGGATCTGCCATCATAAATGGAATCGCACCTTCTGTAATACCAGCTAATCCAAGTAACCAAGTTGAGTTACCAATTTCTCTTTCTTGTTCTGTATATAAATCTTTTGCAAACTTAGTTGCTAATGTTACTGCAAATGCAGAAACCATTTTAACGGATGCAAATACACAATATGGTACTAATACACCTTCTGCCATTGCTGCAACACAGAATGCATATGATGCTTTATTTACAGGTCCTCCTAAATCAAAAGAAACCATGATTCCAACAATTGCCCCAAGTAATGCTGCATTTGTCCCTGATAAAGAACTTAACATAGCTACTAAACTATTATTTAACCAAGTTACTGGTTGTCCTAATACAAATAACATAATAATTCCAACAATTAAAACAGATGCAACAGGATAAATAACAAAACTTACAAACCCTGCAAATGTTCCTTTAGCAGGAATATATTTCTTTAAACCTAACATAACAAATCCGGCAACAATCCCACCTAGCATCCCAGCTAAGAATCCACCTTCTATCATATTGGCACATAACCCAGCAGCAAACCCTGCTGTTAACCCTGGTTTTTCTGCAATACTATAAGCCATATATGCTGCTAATACTGGTACCATTAGTGTCCCTAATAAAGTACTACCTAATAATTTAATTTGATATAAATAACTAGTTGAATCACTTAATAAAACCTCTGCTCCAAACAATCTTGCAAAGATTGTTACTAAAGCTGCAATCATCCCTCCTGCTACAATCAAAGGAATAACATGAGAAATCCCTGTCATTACAGATTCTTTAATAATTCCTGTTATACTTTCATCTACTGCATCTTGTTCTACAAATTCTTTTTTATCACTATTACTAGCTTTATCTAATGCATCTTGAATAATGCCTTGGGCATTATGTAATGGTGCTGCTACTCTTGTACGGATAGTTGGTAAATGTTGATAACGTTCTTCATTTTTTACTGCTACATCGACACTAAAGATAGCTGCATCTGCATTTTTTAATTGTTCATTTGTATGACGATCTTCAATTCCGTTTGCCCCTTGTTTTTCAACAAATACTTGAACACCCATTTCTTTACCCGCTTTTATAAGTGCTTCGGCCGCCATATAAGTATGTGCTATTCCAGCAGCACATGCTGTAATTGCAACAATGCTGTGTGTATATGTTACTTCTTCTTTTTCTGTTGTTTGATTAGGATCATAATCTAATAGTTCTACGAATTGTTTTGGAGATGTTGCACTATATAATTTACTTGTATAATTCATATCGGACATCTTTGTCATTAAAGTAGATAATAACTTCATTTGTGTTCCTGATTCATCTACTTCTGGTATTGCTAATAAGAAAACATATTTAACTTCATTGGTTGGTACAACACTTGGCCAATCAGTAGCAATATTATTTAAGATTGCTACTGCAAAAGATGCTTCTTTTACAGCTGATGATTTACCATGAGGAATAGCAAGTCCAGCATCAATTCCTGTTGCACTTATTTCTTCTCTTGCAATAACTGCATTGTAAAATTCTTCTTTGTTAGAAATTTTATCTTCTTGATATAATTTCTCAATTAATGCATGAATAATTTCGTCTTTGTTTACTAAATCACTATGGATAGTAATTAAAGATTCTTTTGTTAATTTTGATAGTTCCATTTCTTTGTTCTCCTTCTTTTCTTTACAAGCACATCCTAACATATAATTTAGTGTGTCCTTTTTTTTCATTATTTTTATACATTTTTTAAAAAACTTCTTACTTGCTTGTGTATTTATACACAAAAAAGGAAGCTTAGCTCCCTTAAATACAATACTCTCTCCAAAATACTTCACTTAACTCTCTAAGTAAAATCATTAATCCGGTTCTATCCGTAACATTAAAACCATCTAGTCTTCTCTCTTCACCCCAAAAATACAACGCTTTATTACTAATACTACTTAAACTATTTTTATTAAAATGAGTAATACTAATTACACATACTCCTCTTTCTTTGGCTTGTTTAGCTACTTCTATTAATCTTTTATTTTCTCCAGTAGCACTTATAAATACCAAAACATCCTGTTGATCACAATGACTTACTCGATAATCTATTTCATGATAGTTATGATAATATTCTGCTTTTTTATTGATACAACGTAAATTATTAGCCATCATTTCACAAAAATAAATAGAATCTCCTACTCCTAGAAAATAAACTGTTTTACATTTCTTCATTTTTAAAGATACTTGAAATAAAGCATCATAATTAATTAATTCAATTGTTTTCGATACATTATTTGGTATCTTTTTTATTTTACCTGCTTCTTCATTTTCTTGTTGAATCATTATTTTTAATTGTGCAAAGCCAGTATATTCTAACTTCTTAGCTAAACGCATAATAGCGTTTGGTACACTATATACTTCACTCGCAATATCTTGTATTGATAATGTATGTATTATGCTCCGATTCTTTCTAATATAATCAATAATCTCATCATCCGTATCATTTAATTTAAATTCCTGTTTTAATACACGTTCTTCAAAATTCATAAAACAATACTCCTTCTATTTTATTTTTTATAAATCGGATGGTGTTGTTATTTTTTTGTTTTCATAATCACCTACAACAACATACACTTTCTTGTTTGTAAACATTTCTACTAAAGAACTATCATCCGTAGCAACAAAGTTATTCTCTTTTCCTTTTTGATAAGCTTCCTTGATTAAGTTAGTCTCAAATACTTGTGGTGTTTGTGCATTCATCATAGTATGACGAGCTGGTGTTTTCACCACAATTCCATCTACTACTTCTTTTAATGTATCAATACTTGGAACCATCACTAAACATGCTTTGTGTTTTTCCACACACTGGCATAATTCATCCATTGTTTTTCTAGCAACATAAGGTCTTGCTCCATCATGAATAAAAACATATTCTTGATTCACTACTTGAAGTCCAGCATAGACACTATCTTGTCTTTCTTTACCACCGATACAATATTTGATACGTTTATCAGATACTAATGCATCAAATTCAGGCATTTCTTCTTGTTTACAAACAACAATAATTTGATGACAACGACTATCATTTAAAAAGAGTTTCATTGTTTTTTGATAGACTGTTTCCCCATCTTTTTGATAAAACATTTTATTATAACCTAATCCTGTTCTAGAACCACTTCCAGCACATAAAACAATCGCACTATATTTCATCGTATCACCTTCCTTTGCTTTATTTTATCACGGTTATCTAAAAAAAAATAGAGTCTAAATTAGACTCTAAATATAAATAATTTGTAATTCACTACAAGTAATACTTCCTTTTACATATAGTGTATATACTTGATCATCAATAACACCTGTTTTAGAGACATCTCCAAACAATGTTTTTACAGAAGATTCTACTTTCCAACTCCTTGGTACAAATAAATTAACTTCTCCACAAGTTACTTTTATATTCACAGTTGCTTCATTCATTAACATCGTTGTTTGATCAAAATATACTTTCACTTCTCCAAAAGTACAATGAATATTTGCTTCTTCAAAGTGATTCGAAGAAATATATTTTTCTACTCCTCCAAATGTAATCGATACATCATCACTTATATCTTGGTAGAGTACTTTTTCTTTCTTTGTTTTTTGGGGAAAAATCAAAGAAACACCAATACTTAATAATGTTGCTATTACCATTAAAGCTAGAAAAGATATTCTAGGCATCGATAATGCTTCATACGTAAAAATATAACAAAAAGAAAAACTAAAGATAGCTTGACTAAAGTTTCTTTGATAAATCCCTGCAATCCCTATTCCTCCAAAGATAACTCCTGCTACTACTGTTCCAAATTCAAAATTAGGCAAATATCCTAATTCTGATAGTAAGAATAACAATGCACTTATAATTAATGTTATCCCTATAATTTTATCACCATACTTATTCATTTTATTTCCTCTTTCTTTCTAGAACATATTGGAAATTTTTATAATATGTTCTTGATATCGATACATTCTTATGACTTCCTTTAAATTCAACCATTCCATTTCTTACTAAGTCTCGATTAATAGCATAAATATTTTTCACATTTACAATAGCTGACTTCGATACTCTAACATAAAAGTCAGGTAATAATTGTTCTAGTTCATATAGTTTATATTTTACTTGGTATACCTTATCTATTGTATGTGCTACGATGTCTCTACCTTCTGTTTCAAAAAATAAAACATCATCCAGATTTAAAAAACATTCTTTTTCTAATAGATATCCTTTTATTTCTTGTAATTGAGGATATGCATTTAGTTGTTTTTCTAGTTTTTTTATATCTTCATTATATTCTTTTGTAAGAATATGAACGGTTGTTTCTTCTAAGTCTTCTTTTATTTCTACTACAACTTTCAAAACAATTCCTCCTTTACGCATTTAGCTTATCATATTTTTGTTTTTATTTCTTCTTTTTTGTTTAACAGGTTACTTTTTTAGTCTAAGAAGTAAAAAAGGATATCTAAAATAGATATCCTATTGATAAGTAAGTACTTCTTTTTGTATTAAATATTGTTGTAATTGTCTTAGTGCTCCTCTTGCTCCTAGATGAATTTGATAGTTATTGAGCAGGTTTTCTAGTTCTTTTGATGATAATTCAAAAGCACAATTGTTTTGTAAAATTGTTAAGATTGCATCTTTTGATAAGTCAAAGAATTGAAAAGTATAGTCAATTCGATTGATAAATTCATCACTAAAATAGTGATAAATATTATCTTGTTTCTTTGTTTTCTTAAAACCTAAACCATTATTTTGTTGGAATATGTTTGCAGTCATAATAATCAAACAGTCATGAAAATAGATTTTTCTCTTTTGGTTATCTTCTAGATAACCTTCATCTAATACTTGTAGAAATAGGTGTAAGACATCAGGATGGGCTTTTTCTATTTCATCTAATAAGATAATTGATTTTTGATTTGTTGTCAGCTTTTCTAAAAACAAACTAGATTTTTCATATCCTATATATCCTGGTGGAGATCCTAATATTTTTTGTAGCGAAGTTGGGTCTTTGTATTCAGACATATCTAATCGAATAATTGGTTTATTCATGAATATGCTTAGTTGTTTTACTAATTCTGTTTTTCCAACACCTGTTCTACCGGTAAATAAGTATACTCCTTGTGGTTTGTTTCTTTGTTTTTTAGGATATGCTAGATGATTAATAAACGTATCAATAATAGAATCTTGCCCAATTACTTTCTTTTTTAATGATTCTTTTAGGGCAGGATAATCGTATTCTTGATCTATCTTTATTTTTGTATACTCTTCGATTGTTTGTTTTAAGATATCTTTGGTTACTGTTTTTGCTTGTAAGAATTTTGTTTTTACACAAGCTAAATCTAATATATCAATTGCTTTATCTGGAAAAGTTCTGTTTTTCATATAACGTGTTACTGTTTCTAATAGATAGTCTAAACAATCATCTGGTAATAAGATACCATGATATTGTTCATAATAGGCTTTATTTTGTAAGAGAATTTGTTTTGTTTCTTCACGAGTGTTTTCTTGTAACATTACAATACTAAAGCGACGATTCATTGCTTGTACAGGTTCAAAGTATTGGTAATACTCACTTGTTGTAGTGGCACCTATAATGGTGATATCTTTTCTAGCAATATATGGTTTTAATATATTAGAGGCATCGATAGCACCTTCTGCTCCTCCTGCTCCTATCATAGTATGAATTTCATCAATAAATAGAACAACATTATCTAATCCTTTTACCTTATCAATTATTTTCTTTAGTTTCTCTTCAAATTCTCCTCGATATTTTGTTCCTGATACAACACCAGATAAGTTTAATTCATAAATTAATGTTTTTTGTAAGCTTGGTATTACATTCTTTTCATTAATCATCATTGCTAGTTTTTCAACTAATGCGGATTTTCCAACACCTGCTTGTCCTATAATTAAAGCATTGCTTTTCTCTTTTTTAGAAAGTATCATACATAATTGCTCTATTTCTTTTTCTCTTCCTACTATTTCTTTTTTGTTTTCTTTCATTCTTTTGTTTAGATTAATTAAGGTTGGTATTTGATCTAGTTTTGATTCTAAGTCACTATTTTCTTTCATTTCAAAAATAATTTCTTCTATATCTACCTTATATTTCTTTAATAGCTCCATTGCAACACTTTCTCTAGACTCTAATAACGCTAGTGATAAAATATTGATTGATACTTTATCACTTGCTGTTTCTTTTACTAATTGTATTGCTTTTTCTAATATGTCTTGTACTATTTCGCTATATTCCATATAAAAAGGTTGATCATCACTTCGTCCAAATAAACGAATAATATCATCCTCTATTTTTTTATCATCTACATCGTACTTTTGTAATGCATTTGTTAATTTTGCATCTGTCATTTTTAATATTGCAAGCAATAAGTGTTCACTTCCAACACTAGGATGTCCAAAGTCAAAGGCAATGCTTTCGCCTATTACTATTGCTTTTTGAGACTGTTCATCAAATTTTGTTAACATAGTACACCTCTTTCCTTTCTAATATATGTATTACCTATTTAAATTATTAACAATGCTTTTGGTTTTATGCTTTTTTTCAAAATAAAAAGTTAGATTAGATCTAACTAAACAAAGATAAAAACCATGATTTCTTAACTACATCTTGACTACTACTACAATAGTTCAACTCTAAAGTACCTTGAATGCTTTTTCCATTTCCATCACCTTGAACAATCAAATACTCCCCATTATAAAAACTAGCATCATATTCATTTGTATGATCAGCACAAACTTGATATAAATCATCTACTCCTTTTGACCAATCTATATAATCTGCCAACAATTGATTTTTAGTTTGATAAGCCTTATCAATATCTTCTTGATTATTACTTGCTGCTACAATCGTATAAGTTGGAGATTCACTCCCTGCATCTATCGTTAGCATATTCATTATTATAAAACATATTACAATATATTTTCTCATTCTATTCACCTCAAGTTCATTTTTCACCATTATAATTATTTTATACATATAAAGAGGAGAATTTTTATGGGAAATAGTTATGAGGTGTCGTTATCTGACTTAATGTTAGATGAAGCAGTGTTTTCTTCTATTAATGAATTTGCACAAATTCAACAAATATATAGTGCAGCTATTAAAGAGATTAAAACAAAGCTAGAAATATTAGATGATGAGTTTGCAGTACGTTATGATTATAATCCAATTCATCATATGGATTATCGTTTAAAGAAACCTAGAAGTATTATTAATAAGTGTCGTAAAAATAATATTCCTGTTAATGCGGATGCGATTCAAAAGAATTTATTTGATATAGCAGGTATTCGTGTTATTTGTAATTATGTGGATGATATTTATTTAGTAGCTAATTTATTATCAAAACAAGATGATGTTACACTTCTTGTTAAAAAGGATTATATTAAAAACCCTAAACCTAGTGGTTATCGTAGTTTACATCTTGTTTTAGAAATACCAATATTCTTAGCAGATGAAACAAAAATGGTTCCTGTAGAAATACAAATTCGTACAATCGCAATGGATTTTTGGGCAAGTCTAGAACATCATATGAAATACAAAACAGATGCTAGTGTCCCTGATGGTGTTCGTTTAGAGCTTACAGAGTGTGCTAATTCGATTAGTAAACTAGATCATAAAATGCAGGGTATTCATAATGAACTAACAAAACTATCAAAAAAGGATGACTAATTGTTATCCTTTTGTTTTTCTTTCATTTTTTTCCAATTATAATAAGCATATAAATCATTTACTAAAAATACACAAAAACATAAAACCATGGTTAGATAAGTACTATTTTGTATGGTTGCAAGCAACCATAATATAATTAATATTATATCATTGAATGCATAGGCAATTGCATAATAATGACTACGCAAATAAGTTAACCCGACTGCCATAAAACTAGTAAAAATAGACAACACACTAACGATTAAATTTTGTGTATTAAAATATTTTAAAACAAAATAAAATAGAATCGTTACTATCATTGTCAAAAAACATAAACATAGAAACTTTGGTTTTGTTAGATTGGCTACTTCAACTTCATCTATTGATCCTTGATAAGGATTTTTCAACCATTCTATTGTTGCCAGTAATGCCATAGGTCCTGTCATACAAAGATATGTCAACATTTCGCCATAATATCCAAATTGATAAGATATATATCCATACAATATACTAAACACAACCGTTATTATTTGTCCTAATACATTGCCTCTTGCTAAATAAAGCAATCCAGTAATTCCTAATAATGTTGTAAAAAGTGATAAATAATGAATATTTCCATGAAAGATATTAACACTTAAAATAATAGTTATCGATAGTATCCATAATCTCATTTCTATTTTATTAAAACAAAATATCATCTTTTTCATATCTTTCTCCCAAAAAAAGAAGCATTGATCATGCTTCTTTTTAAACTATATTTCTTTTAACATGGTAACATGAGGACAATGTTCATCTAAGTATTCTTCGCCTTTTTGATGATACCCCATCTTTTGATAAAATATTTTTGCTTGTACCTGTGCCGATAGTTTTATTTTATGATAACCTTCTTTTTTTATTTCTTTTTCTAAATACTCCATCATTTGTTTGCCTAAATGAGATTTACGATATGCTTTGGCTACTGCTATTCTACCTATAATTGCATAGTCATCTTCGTAATAGATTCTTCCTACCACAACAGGTAGTTCTTCTTCCATAAACACAACATGTTTACAACTAGCATCTCTTGATTCAAATTCATCTTGAAATCCTTGTTCTTTTACAAATACTTCTTCTCTAAGAATTTTGGCTTGTTCAAATAAACCAATTTGACATATTACTTCCATGTTATTGTTCATCAAATAATAATAGATCATCAAAAGTTTGACGACGCACTACTACTTTGCTTTCTCCTTCATGGGTAAAGACAACTGCTGGTTTTGGTAACTGATTGTAATTAGAAGCCATTGAATAATGATAAGCTCCTGTTGTAAACATTGCCAAAATATCTCCTGGTTGTGGATCACTAAGGGCAACATCTTTACATAGAATATCCCCTGACTCACAGTTTTTCCCTGCTACTGTTACAACTGTATCCTTTTCTTTACTTGCTTTATTAACAACTAGTGCTTCATATTTTGCATCATATAAGCTAACACGAATGTTATCTGTCATACCACCATCTACACTAATATATTTACGAACACCTGGAATATCTTTATAAGCTCCAACTGTATATAAAGTAACCCCTGCATTCCCAACTACATACCTACCTGGTTCAATTAGTACCATTGGAACATCAAAGCCTTTTGCTTTGAATCCTTTGGTAATAATATCCATGATTGTATCTGTAATAAGATCAAAATCTAATGGTTTATCTTCTTTGGTGTAGGCTATTCCATAGCCTCCACCAGCATTTAATTTCTTAATGACAATTCCAAATGTATCATATATCTCATAACTTAATTGTACAAATTTATGCATTGCATCAACATAGGCTTGAATATCTTCTATTTGAGAACCAATATGACAATGTATTCCAACAAACTCAATATGAGAACAATCTAATACTGCTTGAATTGCTTTTAAATAAGTTTCATCATGACTACTAAAACCAAACTTTGTATCTGTTGCACCTGTTTGAATATATTCATGATTCCCTGCTGTAACTCCTGGAGTGACACGCATTGTTGCTTGTATTATGACATTGTATTGTAATGCATATTTTTGGATAAGTTCTATTTCATAGAAGTTATCTACAACAAAGTTTTCTACCCCATTTTTAATAGCGTATTCTATTTCACTAGGTAATTTATTATTTCCGTGGAAATAAATTTTTTTCTTGTTGAAACCAGCTTTTAATGCTATTGACATTTCTCCTGATGATACTACATCAATACCTATATCATATTGTTTTGCTAGTTTGTAAATAGCTAAACAACTAAATGATTTAGATGCAAATAATGGCAAAGTATTTGGATACTTTGTCATCATTTCTTGTAATTTATCAAGTCTTGAACAAATATGTCCTTTTGACATTACAAATAAAGGTGTACCATATTCCTTTACCAAATTTATTGATGATACTTCATCAATGAAAAGGTCATCTCCTTTTACTTCTATAAAATCTCTTTGTAAAACCATTGCTCTCCCTAATATAAAGTTTTCAAAGTATATAAACCGCACTCTTTATTTTCTAAAGATTTCGCTGCACTAATTGCTCCTTGTACAAAGACTTCTTTCGATAACGCATTATGAGTTACTTCAATTACTTCGTCCTTTCCAGCAAATACGATTGTGTGTTCTCCAAAGATAGTACCTCCACGGATTGCTTGAATTCCCACTTCTTCTTTTTTTCTTTTTTCTCTTGTTTGACTACGATCATAAACAGCTCTCGTATTTGTTACTTCTTCTTCAATAACATCATAGATTAATTTAGCTGTACCACTAGGTGCATCTATTTTTTGGTTATGATGCTTTTCAATAATTTCAATATCAAAACCACTATCATATAATTCTTTTGATACTGTTCTTAATATTTTTGTAACCATTTGAATTCCTAATGATGTGTTATAAGATTGGAAAATAGCAATTTCTTGACTAGCTTCTTCTATTTTATTTAATTGATCTTGATTGTATCCTGTTGTTGCAAGAACTAACTTTGTTTTATTTTTTAAACCATATTCTAATACCATATCTAAATTACTAGGGTGTGAAAAATCAATAATAACATCTGCTACTTCATAACACCCTTGTAAGTTTTCATACATTGGTTCTGGTGCTGGTTCATCAAAAAAATTAGATACTACTGCTAATAAGTCCATGTCTTCTTGTTCACGAACTTTTGCGGCAACCTTCTTCCCCATAAAACCATAACCTACAACAATCGCTTTCATTCTTAGTACCCTAATGCATCAAATGCATCCATTGCTGCAAATAACGCTTCTCTTTTTGCTTGTGTTGTTGGTACTAATGGCATACGTAAAATATTTTTACAAATACCTTTTTTCGATAATGCTGCTTTGGCATTAATTGGATTTACATCACTAAATAATTGATCATTTAAGTCATCCATATCTAATGCCATTTTCTTTGCTTCTTCCATATTTCCATCTAATATATGTTGGCATAACATTTGTGTCTCTCTAGGATAAACATTAGAAACAACAGAAATAACTCCTTTTGCTCCTGAAGCCATCATTGGTAAAATAATATCATCATTTCCTGAATACACTACAAAATCTTCTATATCTCTCGTTTTTGTCATAATTTCTAAAGCATAAGATAAATTACCTGTAGCATCTTTAATACCAACAATATTTTTATGTTTTGCAAGTTCTACTACTGTATCTACTTCAATTAACATTCCTGTACGACTTGGTACACAATATAAAATAATTGGAATATTTACACTATCAGCAATCATTAAATAATGTTTTAATAAACCTTCTTTCGAAGTTTTATTATAGTAAGGAGTTACTACTAATAACCCATCTACTCCTAAAGACTCTACATATTTACTTTGATCAATTGCATGTTTTGTATCATTTGATCCAGTACCAGCAATTACTTTGCATTTCCCTTTTGCAACCTTAAGTGCTAATTTTAATAACTCATGTTCTTCCTCTACTACTAAAGTAGCTGGTTCTCCTGTCGTACCATTTACGATAATAGCTTTTACTCCACCCTCTAGATTACTTCTTACAAGCTTTTCATAAGCTCCATAATCTACGCTAAAATCTTCATTCATTGGTGTAACTAATGCTGTCCCGCATCCTTCAAATAATGCCATATTCTTCTCCTTTATCTTCCTTCGACACAAGCTACTGCTTGTTCGATTTTATCTTTATCTACTAAGTATGTTATGGATGTATCGGATGTTGTTACTTGATAAAAAGTAATATCATTACTTGCAAGTAAATGAAATAACTTAGTTGCAACTCCAACAGACTCTTTCATTGCTGTTCCTTCTACATGAAGTTTAGCATACTTTGTACTTTGAAATATTTCTAAAGTAGGATGTTCCTGCTTTAGTAATTGAATTGCTTTATTCAATTTATCTGCATCTCTTAGATGACAAGTAAACTCAATTAAGCTTTGATCTTCTAAGGTTACCTTAGAAATCATATCTACATTTACCCCACAATCACTTACAACAGCAAATATCTTTGCAATATAAAAGGGATGCTTGGTTACATTTAGTAATTTCACTTGAATTACATCTTTTTCATAACTAACTTTGTTTTCCATAGAATTCTCCTCAAATTAAAAATTGCAATGATATCATTGCAACAAGGTTCCTTCTGTTAACAATGATAGCACAACATTACATAACGCAATGACAGTATTATTGATTTTCTCAAATAACACCAGATTTATATGAAAGCGCAACTTCATATCATCTTCGGCAAAACGTTCCCCCACTTTTATCTAGTTGCACCTTACAACAAAAGATTCTTAACATCTCGCACCTCTATCTAACTACATAAAATATAGCATAAAAGGATATTTTTTACAACCATTATTCTATATATAAAAATTTAGTAAACTTTACAATAATATTTAGTAAATTATTGACTATTTTTTACTAAAGAGTTAGAATGTTTATGAAAGTAAAATAATTAATTTGAATGATTTATTCAATCATTTTTATATAAAACTATCAATAATAAGGAGGTCCTATATGCCCACATTAAAAGATGTTGCTAAAAGAGCAGGCGTTTCTTCTTCTACTGTTTCTAGAGTTTTAAATAATGATAAGAGTCTTACTCTTCCTATTGAAACAAAGAAAAAGATATTAGATGCAGCAAATGAACTTAACTACATTAAAAAACAAAAGAAGAATACTCATGAATATACTATGGGGATATTACAATGGTATTCTTTACAACAAGAAATGGAAGATCCTTTTTATCTTTCTATTCGTACAGGGGTAGAGTTGTTTTGTCAAGAACATAATATTTTAACTACTCGTGTTTTTAAAAGTGATTCTAATTATATGGATAAACTAAAGGGGATTACTAGTTTGGTTTGTATGGGGAAATTTGGAAAAGAGGAAATGGAGAATTTAGCTCTTATTACAAATAAGATAGTATTTATTGATATGGAAACAAAGTCTATTCAATATTCTACTATTTCTTTAGATTTTATAGCAGCTATGCAAACAACAATCGATTATTTATCTTCTTTAAATCATCGTAAGATTGGTTTTTTAGGAGGGCAAGAGTTTTTAGATGAATCTACTATCTATCCCGATGTCCGTTATGATTTATTTGTTAAAAATTGTGAAAAGTTAGATATTGAATATAAACCTTATGTTATTAATGGATCTTTTACAAGAGAGTCTGGATATAATATGATGTTAGACTTAATTCAAAAAGGTACGTTACCTACTGCTATTGTAGCAGCAAGTGATCCGATTGCAATTGGAGCTCTTCGTGCTTTAAAGGAAAACAATATTCGAGTACCTGAAGATATTTCTTTGATTGGTTTTGATGATATTGCGGATACAAATTATACCGATCCACCATTAACTACGATTCATACCCCTTCTTTCCAAATGGGTCAATATGGAGCTTATATTGTCGATCAATTGTTAACAGAAAAGAATTCTTTACCAATGCGTGTTGTTTTACCTTGTTTCTTAATGGAAAGAGAATCTTGTGTTCTATATAAAAGCGAAGCTTAATGCTTCGCTTTTTCATACCATTCTTTTGCTTCTTTGTTATCTAAGTTTATAGCTTCTATTTCTAATGTTTCACTATTTATTATTGTTATAGAAACGTTTTTTAAAAAAATTCTTCCTTCTCTTTTTGTAGGATCTAATTCTTTTATTAAAGCTGCTATTGCAGAGCCATGACTAACTACTAAGATATCATTTTGATACGTTTGACAATAATCATCAAAAGCTTCTTTCATTCTTTTACGAACAATTTTATAAGATTCTTCTCCTGGTGCATGTCCATCGGGATATCTTGAATACCTTTCTTTAATAGGTATTCCTTCTGTCACACCAAAGTCTTTTTCAATAATTCTAGAATCTACTACTATTTTATCAACCTTTGCTTCCTCTATTAAAATATCTCCCGTTTGTCTTGTTCTTATTAGAGGAGATACTATCATCGCTTCAAAACTCTTATCTTTAAATACTGGTTGTACTTCTCTTGCTTGTTGTTTTCCTGTTTCATTCAAAGGAATATCACTTCGCCCTTGTACAATTTCTTGTTTGTTATGTTCAGTTTCTCCATGACGAACTAAATATATATACATAATTTCCTCCAAATATTATAAATTTTCTTTTGCTACAGAAAGCATTAGTTTAATTCTATTTTCTTGATTTACTTTTGTAGCACCTGGATCATAATCAATTGCTACAATATTTGCTTTCGGGAATTGTTTCACAATTTTACGAACCATTCCTTTTCCAGCAATATGATTTGGTAAACATCCAAATGGTTGAGCACATACGATATTTCCATATCCTGATTCTGCTAATTCTAACATTTCTGCTGTAAGTAACCATCCTTCACCCATTTTACACCCATAACCAATAACTGGTTCTACTAATTTTTTTAAGTGTTGATAAGTTCCAGGAGGCGTAAATCTTGTTCCTTGTAATGATTCTATTAAATATGTTTCATATTTTGTAAGGAAGTTAAATAACTTTTTACAAACAATATCTTTTATCTTATTTCCACCATATAATTTAATATCTTCAATACGATTATCTACTTTAAATAACATAAATCCCATTAATCCAGGAACCATTACTTCACAATCTTGTTCTTGTAAAAACTTTTCTAAATTATTATTTGCAAGAGGAGAATATTTTACATAAATTTCTCCAACAATACCTACTTTTACTTTCTTTTCTTCTTTTATTTCTATTTCTTCAAAAGATAATGACATTTCTTTTAAGTATTTTTTCATTTCTTTTTGAGAATATCCTTTGTTTTGTTCAAATAACTCACTTATTTTTACAGTCCATTGTTCTAATAAAGTATCTGTTTGTCCTTTTTTTATTTCATAAGGTCTAACTTGGTTACTTAATAACATCAATAAGTCTCCATAAACAGCTGCTGCTACCATTCTTCTAATAAGCGGTAATGATAACTTAAAACCACTATTCTTTTCTAAACCAGACATATTAATAGAAATAACTGGAATATCACCTAATCCTGCATTTCTTAATCCTTTTCTAAGTAAATGGATATAATTAGAAGCACGACATCCACCTCCTGTTTGAGACATGATTAAAGCAGTGTGTTCTAAATCATAATCACCACTTTTTAATGCACTTATCATTTGACCACTAGTTAGTAATGCTGGATAGCAAGTATCATTATGAATATATTTTAATCCTTCATCAATGACACTTTGATCTGTATTCGTTAGTATTTCCATCGTATATCCATAACTAGTAAATATTTTTTCTAATATTTTAAAATGAACATTCAACATATTTGGTACTAATATTTTATGTGTTTTCTTCATTTCTTTTGTGAATTCAACTCTATCCATACTAATCCTCCAATCCTGTTGCTGCAAACAAGCTACGTAATCTTATTTTTACAGCCCCTAAGTTCGTAATTTCATCTATTTTTATTTGTGTATAGATTTTGTTTTTCTCTTCTAAAATATGACGTACTTCATCTGTTGTAATCGCATCTACACCACATCCAAAGGATACTAATTGTACTAAATTTATCATTGGATCATTGCTTTGTGCAATATATTTAGCACTAGAATATAATCTAGCATGATAAGTCCATTGATTTAAGACTTCTGTTTTTACATAATCTACTTTATGGCTTATCGCATCTTCACATATTAGGACTGCTCCACAATCACATACTAAATTATCTATTCCATGATTGATTTCAGAATCTAAATGATAAGGTCTTCCTGCTAAGACAATAATTGGTAAATTATTGTCTTTTGCAATTGCTAAATATTTTTCCCCTTTATCTCTAATCTTTTGCATATAATGATCATATTCTTGATATGCTTTTTTACATGCTTTTTCTATTTCTTTTTTATTAAAAGGACCAAATTCTCTTTCTAATATAAGTTGTATTTTTTTAGGGAAATCTTTTTTACGATGAATACCTATATAATCATGAATATATTTTATATCATCTATTGCACTAATATTTGCTTTTACTACCTCTGGATAATAAGCAACTACCGGACAATTATAATGATTATCACTTTTTCCTTCTTTTAAATTATAAGACATACAAGGATAGAATATAGCATCTACTTGTTGTTCTAATAATACTTCCATATGTCCATGAATAAGCTTTGCTGGATAACAAACAGTATCCGAAGGAATGGTATGTTGTCCTTTTACATAAACATCACGGGTAGATTCCGGTGATACATATACTCCAAAACCTAATTCTTTAAAGAACGTATGCCAGAAAGGTAGTAACTCAAACATATTTAAAGCGAAAGGAAGTCCTATTGTTTCTCTTGTTCCACTACAATTTTCATATTTTCTTAAATATCTTTTTTTATCATCAAACATATTATATTTTTCTTTTTTACTTTTTAACTGTAATGGCTTTTCACAACGATTACCACCTATAAAAATATTATTGTTTGCAAACGTATTCACTGTTAATTTACAATGATTTGTACAACGATTACAGGTAACTGATTTTACAACATGTTTAAATTCTTGTAATTGTTCTAATGTCAAAATATTACTTTTTTCAATATTCTTTTCTTTTATATATAAAGCAGCTCCATAAGCTCCCATTAATCCTGAAAGCAAAGGTCTAGTAACCTCAATATTTAATTCCTTTTCAAAAGCACGTAATACTGCATTATTTAAGAAAGTTCCCCCTTGTACTACAATATGTTTCCCTAAAGATTCCGCATTAGCAACACGTATTACTTTATACAATGCATTTTTAACAACACTAATCGCAAGCCCAGCTGAAATATCTTCTACACTCGCCCCATCTTTTTGTGCCTGTTTAACTGAAGAATTCATAAAAACAGTACAACGAGATCCTAAATCTACTGGTCTTGGAGCAAATAATCCTGATTTTGAAAAATCTGCAATATCTTGATTCAATGCTCCTGCAAAAGTTTGTAAAAATGAACCACATCCAGAAGAACAAGCTTCATTTAAAAAGATATTATCAATTGCTTGATTTCTTATTTTAAAACATTTAATATCTTGACCACCTATATCAATAATAAAATCTACTTCTGGATTATATTTTTTTGCAGCTCTAAAATGAGCCATTGTTTCTACTAACCCAGCATCTCCTTGAAAAGCATTCTTTATTATTTCTTCTCCATATCCTGTTGTAGCAAGACCACCTATTTCAATTCCTGGAAATCTTGTATATAAATCAACTAAAAAATCTTTTACTAATAATACTGGTGATCCTTTATTTGACATATAAGCAGTATGTACTAATTTATCATCTTCACCTAAAACAACTGCTTTTAATGTGGTAGACCCAGCATCTATTCCTATATATGCTTTTCCTACTAAAGGAAAAGTTTCTATTTCTTGATCAATTCCATGACGATCACTAAATTCTTTATATTCTTTTTCATCTTTAAATAATGGTGCTAAACTACTATATCCACCACTTGTTTTATAATTACTAATATCTTCTATTAATTGTTTCATATCAAAAACTTTTTCATCTTGATATAAAGCAGTCCCCATTGATACAAAGTATAATGAATTTTCAGGAAATATTCCCTTTAAATGCAATGCTTCATCAAATGTTTCTCTTAATTTAGAAAAGAAAGTAAGTGGTCCACCTAAATAAACAACATTCCCTTTTATTTCTCTACCTTGAGCTAATCCTGCAATTGTTTGATTCGCTACCGCTAAAAAGATACTTGCTGCAATATCTTCCTTACGAGCACCTTGATTTAATAATGGTTGGATATCACTTTTTGCAAATACACCACATCTTGATGCAATACTATATAATTTTTGACTATCTTTGGCATATTCGTTCATTTCTAAAGGGGTAATGTTTAGTAGCGTAGCCATTTGATCAATAAATGCACCAGTCCCACCAGCACAACTACCATTCATTCGCACTTCCATTACTCCATCTAAAAATAAAATCTTTGCATCTTCTCCACCTAATTCTACTACACAATCACTTTCTGGTAATAATGTCTTTACTGCAAGTCTTGTAGCATATACTTCTTGTACAAAAGGAATATCCATTGTATTCGCAAAACCCATTCCTGCTGAACCAGATATTTTAATGCTTACTTCTTTTTGATCAGGAAATTTGTTTGATATTTCTTCTAACATTTCTTTTGTCTTTGTTATTATTTGTGCAAAATGCCTTTGATAATTGCTATAAATAATTTCATTGTTTTCATTTAACACAACACACTTAAGTGTTGTAGACCCCACATCTAACCCTATTCTAAACATAAGTTCTCCCCTCTGCATGCTTAATACTATATTATTAACACCTTTTACTTATTAATGCAATACTTTCATTTTCTTTACCATAATAAAAAGCTCTTTTACAAGAGCTACATTAATTTTGGTAAGAACATAGTTGCAAAACCTAAGAAAAATAAGAATCCTAAAATATCAGTAACCATTGTTACAAAAATACCACTTGCTAAAGCAGGATCAACATTACATCTCTTTAAAATCATTGGTACACAAAAACCAGCTATTGTTGCAATCATCATATTATTAATCATTGCCATCCCTGTAACAATCCCAAAATAGATATTATCCGCAAATAAATACCCACCTATTGTTGCAATACAACCAACTGTAATCCCAGCAACCACACCTACACCAATTTCTTTGATACATACTTTAAATGCATTTTCTTTCGTGATTTCACCTAAAGATAAGGCACGAACTACAATTGTTAATGATTGTGTTCCAGCACTTCCACCTAGTGCTGTAACAATTGGCATTACTGTTGCAAGCATAACTACTTGTTCAATTGTTCCTTCAAAATAATTTACGACACATGCTGCAAGAGATGCAGTAAACAAATTAATCATTAACCAGGGAGCACGACTTTTATAGGATTCTAAAAAAGTAGAATGGATTCTTTCTTCTGAATTAATCCCCCCCATTAAATGGATATCTTCTGTTGTTTCTTCTTCTAATACATCCATTACATCATCAAAATTAATAACCCCTAATAAATGATCTTCTTCATCTACTACTGGCATTAAGATATAACCATATTTTACAAACTTATTAGCAACTGCTTCTTGATCTTCACTATATAAAATCTTTTTAACATTCGTATTCGTAATAGATAACATCGGTGTTTCATCAGAACTTGTTATAATATCTCTTAATGATACTACTCCTTTTAAAACATTATTTTTATCTACTACATACAAATAATAAGATGCATCTTCTGAAACATTTGTTTGTAAAAACTCTATTGTTTTACGTACTGTATTTTTAGCAAATATGTCAATGTATTCCGTTGACATAATCCCCCCAGCACTTTCTGGATCATATTCTAATAAGGTTTGAATTTCTTCTCTATCTTCTAAACCAACTTTATCTAATAATTCTTTTTGTTCTTCTGGGTCTAATTCCCCTATTAAGTCTGTAATTTCATCATTACCCATCTCTTCTAAGATAGCTTTTTGATGATCATCTACAAACAATTGTAATAATTCATATTGTTCTTCTGTTTCTGCTTCTTCTAATATATCAGCAATCATATCAGATGGTAAATTTTGTAAGATATTCTTCGCATTTTCTTCATCTTCATGAATTAAATCTAAAATGTCTGCTGGATGGACATGTCCTATTAGTTCTTTGACACGTATTTTTGATCCTTTTAATAAAAGATCTTTTAATTCTTCTTTGCGATTTGTCATGCTTTCCTCCTTTTATGGATTATTTGCACCCGGATGGTGGCAAATGATCTTCTTGTTCTTTGTTTATCTTCTGTTCGGGACTCATTTATAACCACCTACCTTTTCTCTATTCCTCATTGTAACATAGTTATTCTTCTATTCAATAGCATTTTCTTGTTAATTTACTATGAATTGTTATAATAATATTATTAGGAGGGATTTTATGAAATTAGCGACAGTTGGTACCGGTAGTATTGTGGACAAATTTTTGGATGCTACTACAAAGAATGAAAACATAGAGGTAATAGCGATGTATTCTAGGAAAGAAGAAACTGCTAAGTATCTTGCAAATAAGTATTCTATTCCTTTTATTTATACATCTCTAGAAGATATGTTAGACAATCAAGAAATAGAATTTATTTATATTGCTTCACCAAATTCATTCCATTATCCCCAAGCCTTACAAGCACTACTTGCTGGTAAACATGTTCTATGTGAGAAACCTTTTTGTTCTACTACAAAAGAGTTAGATCATTTACGTACTATTGCAAAAGAAAAGAAGTTATTTTTATTCGAAGCAATTACAACCATTCATTTACCTAATTATTTAGAAATGAAAAAAAGATTATCTTCTATTGGTAAAATACATATGGTGGAATGTAACTTCTCTAAGTATTCTTCTCGATACAAGGAGTTTTTAAATGGAGATGTACCAAATGTATTTAACCCTGTTTTTTCTGGAGGAGCATTAGCAGATTTAAATATTTATAACCTCCATTTTGTAATCAATCTTTTTGGTAAACCAACATCTTGTATTTATTATCCTAACTTAGAATATAATGGGATTGATTCATCTGGTGTCGCCATACTACAATATCCTAACTTTCAAGCAACATGCATTGCTTCTAAAACATCCAATGCTTATAACTTTGGTCAAATATCAGGAGAGAATGGGTATCTTTTCATAAAAGGTACTAGCACTTGTTTAGAATTAGAAGTTCATACATTAGAATCAATAGAAACAATTAACTTACAAACATATTCTAATAAAATGGTTTATGAATTAGCAGTATTTGAAAACATATATCTTACAAATGATTATGCTAGATGTTATCAACTATTAGATGATAGTTATGATGTATTATGTATCTTTGAAACACTTCGTAATCAAGCTAATCTAAAATATCATCATTATTTATAATCATCTAGCTAGTAATATTTTATAAATATTATATACTATTTATATCGGAGGAATTTTATGAAAACATTTATATTATATCCTAAATGTTCTACTTGCATAAAAGCTAGAAAACATTTAGAAGAAAAGGGTATTGATTTTACACAAAGACATATTGTAGAAGAGGCTTTTAATTTTGATGAGTTATTAGAAATATACAAAATGAGTGGTTATCCACTAAAAAAATTCTTTAATACATCAGGTATCAAATACCGTGAGTTAGGTCTAAAAGATAAGTTACCTTTAATGAGTGAAGAAGAACAATTACATTTACTAGCAAGTGATGGTATGTTAGTAAAAAGACCTATCTTAATCGATGGATCATCTATTCTTATTGGTTACAAAAAAGAAGAATATAATAACTTATAAACATAAAAGGGGCATTCATTGTTTAGATGAATACTCCTTTTTATATGCTTCGTTTCTTGCCACAACATAAATGAACAGCTATTCCAAAGCACCCTTTACTCGCTTGCCTGTGATACTTCTTTCTTGTTTATTAGAAAAAGCTTTCTTTCTTCCTTTTAACAAGATTTTACGTCCTTCACTATTTCTTGTATAAATAACTTCATATTTTCCAATATAAGGAGTCATTGATTTTGCAAACATTTCAGCATCCTCTTTGCGTTTTGAAAAGATATCTGGTATTGCAAAATATCCATAGACATTATTTTTATGTTTTTTAGAATATAAAATGTATCGTTGATTATCTATTGTTTCAAAAAATTCTGCTACACTTTTAGAAAACAATGCTTGATCTTGTCCTGTTCCACCTTTTAAATAAATATTTGATGCTAGAGGTGTTGAAGTAACTTCTACTCGATTGATAGAGGACTCAAATAAACTTCTTTGTTCTAATGCTTTTCTTATGCCTTTACCAATACTTCCTAAAGAACGAACTGGACTTCCTAAAGAAATAAACTGCTTTATTACTAACAAATAATAAATAAGTGCCATAAAAGCGGTAATACCAACTAATAAATAACAAAACTCTTTAGTGACTGAAAATGTAGAAAGTAGGACATTAAATTCAATATTTATTAAAATAGTATAACCTACTGAAAATAAAAATACTCTTATAAAATCTACTAAAAAAAATGAAGTTAATACCTTGTTTTTTACAGATACCTCTTGGTTTATTTCGATATCATTTGCTATTGTTAGAGCTTCTTGCCATCTTTTTAACAATACTTCTCGTTTAGAAGATCGTTCTAACATTTCATTATTAAAACGTTTTGTTTGTCCTTTTGTTTGATTGAACTTCGTTACATCCATGATTCGTTCTACTCCCGTTTCTATCACGTTTAAGGAGCGGTGTAACCCTAAGAAGTGTTCCATCCTTCTTACCAATGTTTCCATATCATCATTTGCTACAAAATCTTCTACATTTTGTTGTATTTTTTCAATACAAGCAAGATGCCATATATTACTTGTTTTATTTGGATCTCTTACATAGCTTCTAATTGCTCTACCACGCATTTGATTACTTAACATAAAACTTCCTACAAAACTTGCTAGAATTAAAGAATTGACACAAGGTGAATCCCATCCTTCTCCTAATAATGCCTTTGTTCCAATTAATACCTCTACTTCCCCTTCCTCAAAAAGTTTAGTCACTATCTCTGTTAAACAATGACGATCCCCTCGAATCTTCACCTCATTGTAACTACTTTCCCCTAGTTTCCCTAATGAATTAAATGATATTTTATCTTTTTTATCAACTAATTCTAGTAATCTTTCTTTGGCTTGATTTGGGATAATTACAATACTTCCACATAATACTCCTAATTTTACATTTGTTTTTCTTTGTTCATTTTCTCTTCTTAACAATTCAAATATTGGGATAACACCCAATGCATGTACTTCTAATTCTTTATTACCAATTGCTTGTAAATAATCTTTTTTTATATAATCACATAAAATTAATAGCCTTAGTTTTTCCTTCATACTACTATATTCATAGAAACAAATATCTTTTATACTTTCACACTTTCCTATTGAACGAACAAGTCCTTTTTTTATACTTGGTTTTGATACTAGTGTAACTTTGCGATTTTCAATTAGACCATATGTTTTTAATTTTGCTATATATTTTTCTTGTTCTTCTTTTGTTATAGAAAAGGATTCTGTATCTTGATAAAGCATGTTTTGTAATAGTATTTCTAACCATTTTTCTGACATCTTTTCTAAATGTGTATATCCTAATAATTTTCTATAATTTCTAGGTACTTTATGATTCTTATGGTTTATATAAATAAGTAAAGAGGATAAGTACGCAGGATTATCAAGTATTTTATCCATATCTACCGTATTTTTAAATATATCATGAGATACTATTATTTTTTCTAACTGTTCATCTGCCATGAACTCTTCCATCAACGCTTTTCTAGCATTCTCGAAGTCTTTTAGTTTTGCTTGTTCTTCTTTGGTTGGATAGTTAATATAAACATAATCTTGATGTGGACATAAGTTGCCATCTTTCACTAGTTCTGGTACCGTTATTTCTTCATCTATTTGACCACACATTTTCATATAACGTAACCACATTTCTGGGGATGAATCATATGGGGGTGTTGCTGTTAGTGCAATAGTATAACTTAGTTTTGTTTGTTTATTAAAATCTTCTAGTGATTTCCACCATTCATTTCTTAGATGATGACATTCATCCAAACAAATCGTTTTTATTTTATTTTTACTAATTTCTGCTAATAAGTCAAATCCTTCAAAATCAACTTCTTCTTGATAAGAAATATCTTCATCACATTCTTCAATCAATGTTCCTTTGTATTGTTTCATTGCACTATGAATTGCTTGATAGGAAGTTACTGTAATTAACTTCATATCTCTTAGATTTTGTGATAACACATCCGATGATACGACACCTTCTTTTAAAAATGCCTCCTCCATACGATGAATCCATTGTTCACGAATTGTAATAGTTGGTACTAATACAATACAAGGTTCATTCATTAAACGTATTAATTCTATTCCTAAGGTTGTTTTCCCAGAACCAGGAGCTGCAACTATATGAACTTTCCCATCTCTTTTATAATCATAGTACTTATCTAAAACACGTTGTTGGTATTTTCTCCACGTTCCTTTAAAACATAATATGTTTTGATACATTTTATTTCTCCCTGTCTTTACTCATATATAAGTATCATGGTAAAACTATTCATCTCATCATTAGAAATCCATATATAAGAAGAAGCTCCTGTTATGTTTGCTTGATTCACTACTTTTGATATTAAATCATCATTATTAATATTCCATATTATTTGATTATATATCTCACTATCACTTGTTTTCCAAACATAATAATTATCTACTACTGGATTTTTAAAGATTTCTACTAACCTTGACTCACTATAAGTATCTACTACTAATCCTTCTACTACAAAGAAATTATATTGTGTGGCTGTTACTTCTGGTAATTCAAAATAATCATCTGCATAATGATTACTAGCAATATCTTCTTCTGTCACTAATAGGTAATCATAGTTTATTTGTTCTGCTAATAAGGATGCATTTTCATCACTTGAATAATTAGGATCTCCCCATGTTACATCCACATAATAATATTCATCCTCAATAAGAACTAAATTCCATCCATGTCCTTCCTCACTCTCAAAAAAACTCGTAGTACCGCTTATGAAAGTACAAGAAATACCCATCTCATTTAATATATATTGCATTGCTCTAGCATATCCCGCACATACTGCCTCTTGTTTAACAAGCGCCCCATAGCTTGTTTGATCATAATCACTAAATTCATATTCAACATGAAATACAATATATTCATAAACAGCTTTTACTTTTTCATAATCTGTTGCATCCCCATCTATTCCACTGATTGCTTCTTGGACTACTTGTTTTGCTTCTTCTTTTTGTATTTCTATTTCTTCTGTGTCATAACGATAGTCAAATACTATCGTACAATTTGTAGTTGAGAAAAAATCACTACGCTTAACACTTATAGTTTCAACATATTCAGCTTCATAAAAATCAGAACGAATACAATTCCATATTTTTGTAATATCATCTTCTGTTATATCCTTTGTTTTAAAAGAAATATTTGGTTCTAAATTAATAATAGCTTCTGCCATTAATAAATATATTTTTTGTTCATCTTGACTTAACGTACTATATGCCCAATATTCCAAATCTTCTTCAAACACTTCTTCTTTTTCTTCAAATAAAGAATAATCTAATGATTCTATTGATTGATAACTAGTTTGCATTTCTTCAATCCATGTATTCATATCAAATTCATTATCTAATAGATTACTTGCAGTGACTCCTATTACTGCTATCACTGTCATAATACAAATAATTTTGATTATAAACATAATAAACTTTGCAATAATCACGCTTATTTTCTTTTTTTCTCTTCTCTCTGGTTCCATATATATCTCCCCTTTTATATTTTTATTATCTATCAGATCCTAATGTTTGTAAATAGCAATAATAAAAAAGTAGATGCTATCTACTTTTTTTATCTGCTATATAAATTAAAATTGTTCCTGCTAATTGTAAAACAATGCTTTGCACAAATACTGCTACTAACAACAGTAAAACAATAGACGTAATATCTACTAATTCTCCTGTATTAATGGCTGCTAATATTATATAAACAGGTAATAAAACAAGGCTTACTTTTTTTAAAAACTTTGATCCTCTTATAAAGTGATTTCCTATATAATGATATCTTTCCATCTTATTTACCAATACAAAAGCGTTTAAATAATTCATCTAATAAATCTTCTTTCGCTCTTTGTCCTAAAATATCTTTTAATTGTAACCAACAAGCATATAAATCTTCTACTATTAAATCTGTTGGTATTCCCATATTCATGGCATCAATCGCTTGTTTTAAATAAATAGATGCTTGATATAAAAGATTTGTTTGTCTTGCATTCGTTAAAACATGATTGTGTTGATCTGTTATTTTACCTAATTGGAATAATTCTTTTATTTGTCTTGTTAGTAATAAAACATCATGTTGTTTGGCACTAATTTCAATACCTTCGATATCAATTACTTTTCCTAAATCTATTTTATTTAAAATAATAATACGATTCATATTCTCTGTTAAATCATATAATTCTTGATCTTCTTTTGTAAAAGGAGTAGATGCATCAAATACTAATAATATTAAATCAGCTTGTTTCATTACTTCTTTGGCTTTTTCTACACCTATACTTTCAATCATATTATCTGTTTTACGAATTCCTGCTGTATCAATCATATTTAATAAAATATCATCTATTCTTATATTTCCTTCTACTACATCTCTGGTAGTACCTGCAATATCACTAACAATTGCTTTATCTTCTTTTAATAAAGCATTTAATAAACTAGATTTACCTACATTTGGTCTTCCAATAATAACTGTTTGTATCCCATCTTTCATTAAACGAACATTTTTAGAATCTTCTAATATTTTATCCATCTTTTCTTTTAGACTAATACTTTTTGGTAATAAAGAATCACTTGTTAGTTCTTCAACATCATCATATTCTGGATAATCAATATTTACTTCTATTTGTGTAATAATCTGTATTAACTCTTCTTTTAAATCTTCTACAAAATGACGAATACTCCCGTCTATCCCTTGCAACGCTAGAGAAGATGCATAACTAGATTTTGCTGTGATTAAATCACTAATTGATTCTGCTTGTGATAAATCAATTCTTCCATTTAAAAAAGCTCTCTTACTAAATTCTCCACGCTCTGCTATTCTAGCACCATGTTTTAAACAAGTTTCTAACACCATTTGTGTTATATAAACTCCACCATGACAACTTATTTCTACCATTTCTTCCCCAGTAAAAGATCTTTTCCCTCGATAAATAGATACCATTACCTCATCTATCTTTTTATTATCATCCTCAATAAAACCATAAGTTATTGTATGTGTTTGTTTTTCCAATATTTTTCCTGTAAAAAATTCTTGTACAAAAGAAATACAATCCTTTCCACTAATACGCAACATAGAAATAGCAGCTTCTAATCGACTCGTAGCTACTGCTACAATAATATCTTCATTCATCTTTTCACCTTCTTTTTAATTGTAGTATATCATGAAAAAAGAAACTGTTATACAGTTTCTTAATCAACATACATAATTGTCATATATCGGTTTTTACCTTCACCAACACTCTTTGTTTTTAAATGACCCATTTCTGAAATTACTTGATGCATTACTTTTCTTTCATCAGCAGGCATTGGATCTAATTTTAATTCAGCTTTCGTTCTCCAAACTTGTTTTCCAAAACGTTTTGCCATAGAAGCTACTTTTTTATATCTATCTTCTTTATAACCATTAATATCTACACTTATTTCAATACGTTTTTTAAAAGTATTGTTTACTGCATTTTTAACAATTAAATTAATAGCTCTTAAGATAACTCCATTTTTCCCAATTAAAATAGAATTATTACTTGAATTAATATTACAATAAATACGTCCATCTTGTAGATAAGATACTGTTTCTACTTCAAAATCCATATCTTTTAATATTTTTGTAATATATGATTCCATGAATTCTTGTATCATTTGTGTTGTATAACAAGATATTTCTACTTTTTTTGAAAAAAGTGTTTTTGTTTGAGAAACTATTTCATAATTTAATTGTTCTAATGTAACACCTAAATCTTGACAAGCTAATACTAAAGCTTCATCTTCTGTTTTCCCTACATATTTTTTCATCATAATTCCCTCTTTTATTTGTTTAAGTAGTTTGTATTCGTATCGTGTACTTTTTTCTTAATTTTTTCAATATGATAAATTTGAATATAAACAGTTCTACCCATTGTAATTAAACTAGTAGTAATCCAATAGAAAGACATTGCTGTTGGGAATGTTACTGCAAACCAAACAATCATTAATACCATCATTCTATTCATTGTTTTCATTTGATCCATCGCACTTGACTTTTTGTAATGTGGATTACGTTTTGCCATAATGCTTGTCATTTCCATAGAGAAGAATTGAGAAACAGCTACGATAGCAATTAAAATAATATATTTAATATCAAATTGCATAATGAAATCTAAAGGATCAGCTCCCAAGTTAAATCCTAAGAATTCAGTTGTATATAAAATTTCTAATCTTTGTACTGATTGCCACATTGCAATCATAATTGGTAATGTTAAGAATGTTGTTAATGAAGCTAACATACTAACATCATTTTTCTTATATAAACTAGTTAATTCATTACTCAATCTCATTTGAGAAGCTTGATCTTTACGTCCTTTATATTTTCTTTGAATTTTATCAATTTCTGGTTGAATCATTTGCATCTTTTGACTAGATACCGTTGATTTAATCATGATTGGTAAAGTAATAATATTAATTATAATAGTTGCACAAATAACACCTAATGCATAATTCCCAAATAACTCTCCTGTAAATAATACGGCCTTACAAATAGGAATTACTAATAAAAAATCAAACCAACCAGCATCCCAAGACCATACTGTTGATTCTGTAATTGCTCTAGAAGCAATTAATTGTCCATCTGAATCTAAATTTGATGTACAACCTGTTAATACTACCATTACAAATAATAATGATAATACTTTAAGTACTCTTTTTGTTTTATAATCCAAAACCATTTAGTTACCCATCCTTTTTTTTACTTTTTTCAATAAATATTGAATTTCTTTTTTTGCTTGACTATAAGATATAGTTATATATTTATTTCTTACTATTATAATATAATCAAATCCATTATTCAATTCAATTGTTTCTTGCACTAAACTACGAATTTGTCGCTTAATTTTGTTTCTAACTACTGCATTTCCTAATTTTTTACTAACTGAGATACCAATTCTTGTTTTTTCACTGTTATTTTTACGGAAATACATTACGAAACATGCATTAGCAACACTCTGTTTTAATCGAATAATTTCTTGAAACTCTTCATTTTTACAAATTCTGTTTTCTTTTTTCATGTTTTTAAGAAAAAAAATCCACTACTGAGTGGATTTTTTAATTAAGCAGATAATACTTTTCTTCCTCTTTTACGACGACGTGCAAGTACTTTTCTTCCTCCCACAGTAGCCATTCTAGCTCTGAAACCATGGACTTTAGATCTTTTTCTTTTATTTGGTTGATATGTTCTTTTCATCTTGTTACACCTCCATAATGCTTTAATTTTTTATACAAATAACATATGCTTAATCATTTTATCTAAATATGTACAATAAGTCAATCTTTTTTTATTCTTTCTACTTGCCCAAAAATGCCTATTCATTCTGCTTTTTAATATTGAATAATATAAGCATCTATTTCCATTAATGAATCATTACTTAATACATAAATATTATTTTCAACACGAACACTTACCGTTACACTCACTATTTGGCCATAACCAATATTACTAATTGCATCTTGATAACTATCAATAACCGCATTAGCCCATTCATTATCATAGGCAATACATATATCTTCATATTCTTCATCACTCATCGTTGTATAATCATATACTTCATATTTTTCCGTCAAAACATCAACATATTCATTCATTTCTTCAATTACTTGTAAAAATACATCGATTGGTTGAATATCAATTGTAACTTCAAATTCACTATCCGATATTTTCACAGCTTCATTTACTTCATAATTTGCTTTTAAATACATTTCTTTATAAATAGTAGCAACATCTTCATACATTTGATCCGTTGGATATATTATATTCCAATTATAAAAGAAAGATTCTACTTCATAATCTATTCCTGTTTCATACCTTTCTACTATTTCACTATCTGATGATTGTGTAAATTCTTGATAAACCGCATATTCATTATAATAAGTTGAATCTAATATTGATTTTACATAAGATGTTGCATATTCACACCCTTCCGTATCACTACAACCAGTTATAGAAAATAAAATTAAAAAAACAAGTATTAATTTTTTAAAGTTATTCATATTTTTACCTCATTTCTTTTTCTTATCATATCATATTCTTAAGTTTAATATTTTATATTGTGAATAACTTTTCGTAAATATTATATATTATTATAAAAAATATAGGTTTTTAGGACTTATTTTTAATTTAACCTTTAATTTTAAGTTGTTCACAAAAAAAGGGGATGTGATTTTGAATGTGAATAACTGTGAATTACTTAAAAAAGATGCTTATAAAGAGGATAATTAATGTGAATAAATTATGAATAGTTTATTTTAAGTCAAGTTATTCACAATTATATATTCACTATTCACATTTAGTGTGCATAAAAAGTTGTGAATAATGTGAATAAGTCTTTAAATTCAACAATTTTCTACATTAAATTGTGAATAACTTTGTGCTTATCTTATTCTTTTTTTTTTATTCTTTTTTTTTTATTCACAAATGTCTATAATATAGAGGAAAGGAGTGATTTTTGTATGTATAATTTTAATGAAATTTGGCAAAACTGTCTTACTATTATGGAACAAAAAGAAATAGTAAAAGATAAGATTTGTTTTGATACATATTTTAAAGGATCTACCTTGGAATCTATTGAAAATAATGTAGCTACACTATCTACATTAATGTCTTTTAATATTGATACTATTATGGTTTATAAATTAGAAATTGAATCTATTCTTTCTTCTATTGTTAATGAGACAATAGAATTAAGAGTGGTGACTGAAGATGATTATTTAGAAGAAAAAAAGGCATCAGAACATAAAAATATGCCTTTTAAAGATAATATTAATATTGATCAAACTTTTGAAAGTTTTGTTGTTGGTAGTTCAAATCGGATGGCACAAAATGCTGCTTCTATTGTTTCTACAAATCCAGGAGCAAACTTTAATCCATTATTTTTATATAGTAATCCAGGGTTAGGTAAGACCCATTTATTACATTCTATTGGTAATTATGCTAAAAAATGTAATTCTAATTTAGTAATTCGATATATAACATCAAAAGAATTTGTTGATGAAATTATTGAAGGAATGAAATATCGTAATTTAGATGATATTTATGAAAAATATAATCAAATTGATATTCTATTAATTGATGATATTCAATTTTTATTTGGTAAAGAAAAAAGTAGTGAAATTTTCTTCCATATATTTAATAATATTATTAATAATAACAAACAAATAGTAATAACTTCTGATAAAAAACCAGAAGAATTACAAGGAATAGAAGATCGATTAATAAGTCGTTTTCAATCTGGATTAAGTTTTGGTATTGATCCACCTGAATTTGAAACTGCTAGAGCAATCTTAGAAAAGAAAATAGAAAATCTTGATAATCCTCAATTAGTTATTCAAGATGATGTTATTGATTTTATGGCTTCTAATTATTGTAATGATATTCGTAATTTAGAAGGATCTTTAAAAAGATTATTCTTTTGTAGTATTATGCAAGGAATTAATGTTATTGATATGAATTTTATTTTTGATGCTTTTCGCGATGATAATTCTATTAAAAATCCTACAAGTACAGTAACAAAAGATATTATTTTAAAAACAACAGCTGATTTTTATTATTTATCTGTTACACAATTAATATCTAAAAATAAAACTCAAAAACTAACAACACCAAGAGAAATAAGTATGTTTTTAATGAGAGATTTATTAGATATAACTTTTGCAGAAATAGGTTCTACTTATAGTGGTAGAGATCATTCTACTATTATGAAAGCTTGTGCTCGTGTAGAAAAGAAAATGAAGAATGATAAAGACTATAAACTTGCAGTAACAAAACTTAAAGAAAAGTTAGGCACAAGTTAAGAACTTTTTATACACAATCTTATTCATATTAAAAAAGCTTATATTATCAGTGTTTTTCTATTTATTCACATTGTTCACATACTAATAATAATAATAAAGTTATTTTAAATAATTTATTATATATAAAGGAGATAAATATTATGAAATTTAAAATTAAAAGATTAGTTCTTTTAAATGCATTAAGTAAAACAACAAAAGCAGTATCTGCTAAAAGTCCTTTACCTTCATTAACAGGTATTAAATTTGAATTAACTCATGATATGTTAAGATTAACAGGTAGTGATTCTGATATAACAATTCAAACATGTATTTATGTTAATGATAATGATTTAGATATTATTGAAACAGGATCTGTTATTTTATCAGCAAGATATATTTTAGATATTGTTCGTAAATTAGATTGTGAATATATTACAATTGAATTTGTTGATGGTTTATTAACAGCAATTAAAGGATCTTTTAGTAAATTTGAATTAAATGGTACAGATGCTTTAGAATATCCTAGAATTAATTTAAATAAAACAGGATCATTATTTAAATTAGATGCTACTATTTTAAAAGATATCGTTAGACAAACTAAATTTGCAACAAGCGATAAAGAAACAAAACCTTTATTAACAGGTATTAACTTTAAATGTTCTAATCATTTATTAGAATGTGTTGCTACTGATAGTTATCGTTTAGCTAAAAAAGTGGTATCTATTGATTCTGATATTTCTTTTAATATTACAATTCCTCAAAAAAGTTTAGATGATATTTCTAAAATTATTGATAAAGAAAAAGAAATTGATATTTATGTAAATGATCGTAAGATTTTATTTATATTAGATAATACAATTATTCAAACAAGATTAATTGATGGTACTTATTTAGATACTTCTAAATTAATACCAGTAAGTGGACCTTGTAAATTAGAAATAGATATTAATTATTTAATGAAATCAGTAGAACGTGTTTCATTATTAACAAATGAAATGAATAGTTTAATTAAATTAGATATGTCTGAAGATTCAGTTATTCTTTCTTCTAAAATTCAAGAAATTGGATCTGTAGATGATAAATTAAATGATAGCTTCTATAGTGGAAATCCTATTTCTATTTCTTTTAGTAGTAAATATTTAAGTGAAGCAATTCGTTCTTTTACTGTAGAGAAAGTACGTTTATCATTTGATGGTGATATGAAGCCATTTATTATTACATGTTTAGATACAAATGATGTTATTCAATTAATATTACCTGTACGAACTTAAAGAGTATAAATTATCGTTAATTAGCGATAATTTATGCTTTTTTTTTGATTTAAAGCAAATTAAAGGGGGATATGTCTTTTTTAGTATTTTAATAAATGCTTTTATAAAGGGATTTATTTTGTTTTTTAGTAATACCTGTGTTATAATATACAAGTATATTTATATAAAAAAAGAGGTAATTTATGGAAAAATTTAAAATCAAAGACGAATATATTACTTTAGGACAATTTTTAAAATATTGTAATGCTGTTTCTAGCGGTGTTGAGGCTAAAGTAGTTATTTTAGAAGGTTATGTGTCAGTAAATGGAGAAGTAGAAAAAAGGAGAGGAAAGAAACTTCGTAGTAATGATCAAATAGAATTTGGAAATAAAATTTATTGTATTGAGTAATGAAAGTTAAAAATATTCAATTATTAAATTTTAGAAACTACAAAGACTTTTCTATTTCTTTTTATGATCATGTTAATATTTTAATTGGAGCTAATGCTAGAGGTAAAACTAATTTAATGGAGTCTATTTATTTTTTATCGATTGCTAAATCATTTCGTACTTTAAAACAAAATGATTTAATTAAGATTGGTGAAAAAGTAGCCCATGTAAAAGGTACAATAGAATCTACTAAAAGAATAAAAGATATTCAATGTAGTATTAGTGAAAATGAAAAGAAGTTAACTATTGATGGTTTTGTTATTAAAAAATATGGAGAATTTATTGGTAATTTTAATGTTGTTTTATTTACACCAGATGATTTATCTTTGGTAAAAGCAGCACCAATGAATAGACGTAAATTTTTAGATATAGAACTTAGTAAAATATCACCTATCTATATGTATTCTTTAAATAAATATAATATTTTATTAAAAGAAAAGAATATTTATTTAAAGACAGTAGATAAAAATAAAATAGATTCTATTTATTTAGATGTTTTAGATGATCAATTAATTGAAGTTTCAAAAGATATTATTTTATATAGAAAAGATTTTATTAATAAATTAAATAAAAAGATAAAAGATATTTATTTATTATTTCATTTAGATAATGAATATATTCAATTAGAGTATGATTGTTTTATAAAAGATAAACAAATAAAAGATGTTTATAAGGAATGTAGAAAAAGTGATATAAAGTATTGTCAATCAAGTAAAGGAATTCATAAAGAAGATGTAAAAATATTAATTAATAATTTACCAGCATCTATTTATGCTTCTCAAGGACAACAAAGAACAATTGTATTAGCAATAAAAATAGCGTTAATTGATATTATTAAAGAAGAGATAGGAGAATATCCAGTATTGTTATTGGATGATGTTTTATCTGAATTAGATAATTCTAGAAAAGAGATGTTACTTAGTATTTTAAATAAAGAGATACAAACCTTTATTACAACAACATCAATTGAAGGAATTAATCATGATATCGTAGAAAAAGCAAAGAAGATTTATATAAAATAGGAGGTACTACAATGGATAATGAAAATAAAGTATTGGATGATTATGGTGATTCAGCAATTCAGGTATTAGAAGGATTAGAAGCTGTTCGAACAAGACCTGGTATGTATATTGGTACAACATCAGCTCGTGGTTTACACCATTTAGTATGGGAAATTGTTGATAATTCAATTGATGAGGCATTAGCAGGATATGCATCTAAAATTACTATTTCTTTATTAGATGATAGTGTTGTAGAAGTTTGTGATGATGGTCGTGGAATGCCAACAGGTATTAATGAAAAAACAGGAATTTCTACAGTAGAAACTATTTTTACAATCTTACATGCTGGTGGTAAATTTGGTGGAGGCGGATATAAAGTATCAGGTGGTCTTCATGGAGTTGGTGCTAGTGTTGTAAATGCTTTATCTTCTTGGTTAGAAGTACATGTATATCGTGATGGTAAAGAATATATGCAAAGATTTGAAAATGGTGGTAAAGCGGTTGAAGATTTAAAAGTAATTGGAGATAGTAATTTAAGAGGAACAACGGTTTCTTTTAGAGCAGATGAAACTATTTTTAAAGAAACTACTACATATGATTATGATACTTTAAAACAAAGAATTAGAGAATTAGCTTTCTTAAATAAAGGATTACATTTAATATTAAAAGATAAAAGAAATGGTTTATCTAAAGAAAATGTTTATAAATATGATGGAGGTATTAAAGAATACGTTCAATATATTAATAAAAACAAAACACCAATTCATGAAGAAATTATTTATGTTGAAGATGTTCAACAAGATATAACTGTAGAAGTTGGTATGCAATATAATGATGGATATCAATCAAATATATATTCTTATTGTAATAATATAAATACACACGAAGGTGGAACTCATGAAGAAGGATTCCGTTTAGCTTTAACACGTGTTATTAATAATTATGCTAAAAATAATAATTTTATTAAAAAAGATGATGATGCTTTATCTGGAGATGATGTTCGTGAAGGTTTAACAGCAATGATTTCTGTTAAACATCCAAATCCTCAATATGAAGGTCAAACAAAAACAAAATTAGGAAATAGTGAAGTACGTAAAATAGCTAGTAATATTATTAGTGAATCATTAGATAAATTTTTATTAGAAAATCCTAATACTGCAAAAATAATTATTGAAAAATCAATTGTTGCATCAAGAGCTCGTTTAGCTGCTAAAAAAGCAAGAGAAATGACTCGAAGAAAAAGTGGTTTAGAAGTTTCATCATTGCCCGGGAAATTAGCTGATTGTTCTAGTAGAGATGCAAGTGAGTGTGAAGTATTTATAGTCGAAGGGGATTCCGCTGGAGGAAGTGCAAAAATGGGACGTGATCGTCGTATTCAAGCAATTTTACCTTTACGTGGAAAAATATTAAATGTTGAAAAATCTAGATTAGAAAAAATATTAGGTAATAATGAAATTCGTTCTATGATTACTGCTTTTGGTACTGGTATTGGTGAAGAATTTGATATTGAAAAATTAAGATATCATAAAATTGTTATTATGACCGATGCTGATGTAGATGGTGGACATATTCGTATTTTATTATTAACTTTCTTCTATCGTTATTTAAAACCTTTAATTGAACAAGGTTTTGTATATGCAGCACAACCACCTTTATATTTATTAAAACAAGGAAAAGAAGAACATTATTTATATAGTGATGATGAATTAGAAGCTTTAAAAGAAAAAATAGGTCCTAACGCTAAATATAATATTCAACGGTATAAAGGTTTAGGAGAAATGAATGCAGATCAGTTATGGGAAACAACAATGGATCCTGAGCATCGTATTTTAAATCAAATAGATTTAGATGAAGCAATGGAAGCTGATTTAATATTTGATATGTTAATGGGTGAAAAAGTAGAACCAAGAAGAGAATTTATACAAGAAAATGCTAAATATGTAACTAACTTAGATATTTAAAGGAGAAAAAAATGGAAGATAATAAAATAAGAAAAGTAAAACTAACATCTGAAATGAAAAACTCTTTTATGGAATATGCGATGTCAGTTATTGTTTCAAGAGCTTTACCAGATGTAAGAGATGGTTTAAAACCAGTACAAAGAAGAATTATTTATGGTATGAATGATTTAGGTTGTTATAGCGATAAGCCATATAAAAAGTCTGCTCGTATTGTAGGGGAAGTAATGGGTAAATATCATCCTCATGGAGACTCTTCAATATATGAAGCATTGGTACGTATGGCACAAGATTTTTCTTATCGTTATATGTTAGTAGATGGTCATGGTAACTTTGGTTCTATTGATGGTGATGGAGCTGCGGCACAACGTTATACAGAAGCTCGTATGTCTAAAATATCAATGGAATTAATTCGTGATATTAATAAAGATACTATTGATTATGCTCCTAACTATGATGGAGAAGAAACAGAACCAACTGTATTACCAGCTCGTATTCCTAATTTATTAATTAATGGTACGACAGGTATTGCAGTAGGTATGGCAACAAATATGCCTCCTCATAATGTAGAAGAAGTAATTAATGCTATTATAGCAGTTGCAAAAGATCCTGAAATTACAGTATTAGAATTAATGGAAAATTATATTCAAGGTCCAGACTTTCCTACTGGAGGATATATTTTAGGTAAATCAGGTATTAAAAAAGCGTATGAAACAGGAAATGGTTTAGTAATTATGCGTGCTAAAACTGAAATTATTGAAAAGAATAATCGTAAAGTTATTATTGTTAGTGAAATTCCTTATCAAGTAAATAAAGCAAGATTAGTGGAGAAAATAGCAAATCTAGCAAGAGATAAAATAGTAGAAGGTATTAGTGATGTTAGGGATGAATCAAATAGAGAAGGTATTCGTATTGTTATTGAATTAAAAAGAGAAGTACAACCAGAAGTATTATTAAATCAGTTATATAAATTAACATCATTACAAACTACTTTTGGTGTTAATAGTATTTCTTTAGTAAATAATGAACCTAAAACATTAACTTTAAAAGAACAAATTAGTTTCTATTTAAAACATCAAGAAGAAGTAATTAGAAGAAGAACAATATTTGATTTAAATAAAGCAAAAGATAGAGCTCATATTTTAGAAGGTTTAAAGAAAGCTTTAGATATGATTGATGAAATTATAGCTTTAATTAGAAGTAGTAGAACAACAGATATTATTCAACAAAGATTGATGGAAGAATATGATATGTCTGAAAAACAAGCAAAAGCAATTCGTGAAATGCAATTACAAAGATTAGCTGGTTTAGAAAGACAAAAAATAGAAGATGAATTAAATAGATTAATTGAAATTATTAATGATTTACAAGATATTTTAGATAATAAAGAAAGATTATTACAAATTATTGAAGATGAATTAATTGAAATTAAAGATAAGTATGGAGATAATAGAAGAACAGAAATTATTCAAGGTACTTTTGATTTAGAAGATGAAGATTTAATTCCTGTAGAAGATATTATTATATCACTTACAAATAATGGATATGTAAAACGTATGTTAATAGATACTTATAAGTCTCAAAATAGAGGTGGTAGAGGTATTAAAGGAATGGGTACGAATACAGATGATATTGTAAATAGTTTAATTAGTATGTCTACTCATGATGAATTAATGTTCTTTACAAATAAAGGAAAAGTATATCGTTTAAAAGGATATAATATTCCTGAATTTGGTAGAACTGCAAAAGGATTACCTGTTGTTAATTTATTAAATCTTGATAAAGATGAAATAGTAAAATCAATGATTAGTGTTACAAAAGAAGATAAAGAAACAGAAAATAAGAAATATTTATTCTTTGCAACAAAAGATGGTATTGTAAAAAGAGTTGATTTATCTGAATTTGATAGTATTCGTCAAACAGGTAAAATAGCAATTAAGTTAAAAGAAAATGATGAATTAGTTGCTGTTAAACTTACAAATGGAGATGATGAAATATTAATTGCAGCATCGAATGGTAAATTAGTACGTTTCAAAGAAGAAAATGTTCGTCAAATGGGACGTAGTGCTAGTGGTGTAAGAGGTATTAATGTAGATGGAAGTAACTTAATTGGTATGACTATTGATAAGGAAGGTCCTTATATTATGGTTGTAACTGAAAAAGGTTATGGAAAAATGTCTTCTATTGATGAATATCGTATTTCTAATCGTGGTGGTAAAGGTGTTAAAACATTAAATACAACGGATAAGAATGGATCTATTGTTGCTCTTAGAGCAGTAAATGGAAATGAAGATTTATTAATTATGACAGATGATGGTATTATGATTCGTTTACCTATGGAACAAGTGAAGATGGCTGGTAGAGCTACTCAAGGTGTTCGATTAATAAAAGTAAATGATGAAAATAAAGTATCAACAGTAGAAGTAGTTGATAAAGCAGTGGAAGAAGAAATAGAAGAATAAAAGAGACAGGATTATGAAAATAATCCTGTTTTCTAAGTTATTTATTGTGTAATTGAATAATTATTTTAATTATTGTATAATCTATAAAAAGGAAAAGGAGAGATAAGATGATTGATATAGCAGTATTAAGAGAAAATCCAACACTTGTAAAAGAAAATATGAAAAAGAAATTTCAAGAACATAAAATTGAAATTGTGGATGAAGTATATAAATTAGATATTGAATACAGAGATGTTATTACGAAAGCAAGTGATTTAAGAGCAATGCGTAATAAATTAAGTAAAGAAATTGGACAATTTATGCGTGAAGGAAAAAAAGAAGAAGCAGAAAACAATAAAAAACGTGTAAATGAAATGGCAGAAGAATTAACTGTTTTAGAACAAGAAGAAGTTACAAAAGGTACTCAATTAAAAGAATTAATGATGAAAATTCCTAATTTTATTGATGATTCAGTACCAATAGGTAAAGATGATAGTGATAATGTAGAAATTAAAAAATATGGAGAACCAGTAGTACCTGAATATGAAATTCCTTATCATACACAAATTATGGAATCTGTAAATGGTATTGATATGGATGCTGCAGGTAAAGTTGCAGGAAATGGTTTCTATTATTTAATGGGAGATATTGCAAGATTACATTCAGGAATTTTATCTTATGCTAGAGATTTTATGATTGATCGTGGATTCACTTATGTTATTCCACCATATATGATTCGTAGCAGTGTTGTTACAGGTGTTATGAGTTTTGAAGAAATGGATAGCATGATGTATAAGATTGAGGGAGAAGATTTATATTTAATTGGTACTAGTGAACATTCAATGATTGGTAAGTTTATTGATACAATGACTGCAGAAGAAAAATTACCTTATACTTATACTTCTTATTCACCTTGTTTTAGAAAAGAAAAAGGTGCACATGGGATAGAAGAAAGAGGAGTTTATCGTATTCATCAATTTGAAAAACAAGAAATGATTGTTGTTTGTAAACCAGAAGAAAGTAAAATATGGTTTGATAAATTATGGCAAAATACAGTTGATCTATTTATAACATTAGATGTACCAGTACGTACATTAGAATGTTGTTCAGGAGATTTAGCTGATTTAAAATCTAAATCAATAGATGTAGAAGCATGGTCACCAAGACAAAAGAAATATTTTGAAGTAGGTAGTTGTTCTAACTTAACAGATGCTCAAGCAAGAAGATTAAATATTCGTGTACAAGGAGAAGATAGTAAATATTTTGCTCATACATTGAATAATACAGTAGTAGCACCACCAAGAATGTTAATAGCGTTCTTAGAAAATAATTTAAATGAAGATGGAAGTATTAGTATACCAGAAGCATTAAGACCTTATATGGGGAATATTTCAAAAATCCAAGTAAAAAAATAAAGAATCGATTGTAATATTTCTATTATTTATGTATAATAAAACTTGCCATTACAACAGGCAGCTTCGAACCATGTCAGGACCGGAAGGTAGCAGCATTAAGAAGTGCGTCTGTGTGTAATGGTTTTTATTTTAGGAGAAAATAAATGGAACAAGATGAAAAATATATGTTAGAAGCATATAAACAAGCAAAAAAAGCATTAAAACAAGATGATGTTCCAGTTGGAGCTATTATTGTAAAAAACAATAAAATAATAGCACGAGCATATAATCAAAGAGAATATAAACAAAGTGTTACTGCACATGCAGAAGTACTAGCAATACAAAAAGCATGTAAAAAATTAAATACATGGAGATTAGATGATTGTATTCTTTATTCAACAATGGAACCATGTATTATGTGTTCTGGTGTTATTATCCAAAGTAGAATATCAAAAGTAGTATATGGAGCTCATGATACAAGATGGGCATCTCTAAATAAAATAAGTAGCCTAGAAGAAAGCTTAAATCATATGCCAATTATTGTAGGAGGTATTTTAGAAGAAAGTTGTTCTAAATTAGTAAAAGAATATTTTAAACAAAAAAGGTAGAAATCCCTTTTTTAAATAGAATGAAAATTGATTTAAATAACAAAATATGATATTGTTTAAACAAGTGGGAGAGGTATATTTATGAAAAAAATAGGACGAGTATTATTAGTTTTTTGTTTATCGTTAGGATTAGTAGGTTGTGTGGAAGATGGATCTAATTATGCAACAAAATATGTAAAAGCAATATTAGATACGAGCTATTATAATGATCATGAAATTTATGAAGAAATTACATTAACAACATCAGATGAAAATGATGAAAATTATGAATTAGGAATTCAAAACAAAGTAGAAGAATTTTTCTATTATTGGGAAATAGAATATATTGATGATGAGATGTATGAAGAAGTTGTCACTATCTATAAAGAATTATATTTACAAGCAAAATATGAAGTTAATGATGCAACGGAAATATCAAGTACAGAATATGAAGTAATTGTTGATATATATCCGATATCTATTGTAGAAACAATAACAGCAGAAATGACAGAATATGTAACAGTCTTAAATGAAAAATATAGTGAATATGATTATACAAACATGTCTAGTGAAGAATATGATGCATTATATATTGCTTATGATAATGAATGGGCGGATGCAATTATTAGTGCTTATCAAGAAAAAATAGAAAATATAACATATAATGAAGTAGAAAGTGTTGTTGTATCAGTAAGTGTAGATAGCGATAATATCTATTCTGTGGAAAGTAGTATATTAACAGAAATAGATTCTTATATTGTTGCTTATTAAAATTTTATTTATGATTAGTTTCTTGATTGTTTAATAAGAAAAGCGTATCATGTTTAATAAGAAAATAAATGGGGGTATAAAAATGAAAATATTAATCGTAATAATAGTATTGATTGTAGGTGGGGGATATTATTTTTATCAAAATACTGTGAAACCAACAATTGATGAAAATGAATATATCCAATTAGCGTTAGAAGCATTAGAATCAGCTGATTTTAGTGAAGCAGAAGAATTACTAAGTCAAGCTTATGAATTATCAAAAGAAATACCTTTTGATGAATTATATGCAATGTATGAAGATGGTAGTGCTGAAGAACAATTAACAGATGCATTAAGTGCATTAGAAGATGTAAAAGATAGTATGGATGAAGAAAAAATTCAAGAAGCTATTGATTTAGTAGAAAGTTTAAAAGAAAAAGTAGATGATAGTTCTTTATTAGAAGATATTAGTGAAGAAAGTATTCAAGAAGCTTTAGAATTAATGGAATAATTAAGACTTAGAGTATCTAAGTCTTTTTTTTTATTGTATAATAGAGAAAGGAGTTGATAACATGACATATAAAGCACTATACAGATCTTATCGACCACAAAAATTTGATGATGTGGTTGGACAACAACATATTGTAAAAACATTACAAAATGCAATACGAAATGATAAAATAAGCCATGCTTATTTATTTTCAGGTCCTCGTGGAACTGGAAAAACAACAATAGCGAAATTATTAGCAAAAGCATTATTATGCCAAGAAGAAAATAAACCATGTGGTCAATGTGTTGATTGTAATGAAATTAGAGATGGACAACATCCTGATGTTATTGAAATTGATGCAGCAAGTAATAATGGAGTAGGAGAAGTAAGAGAATTAATAGATAAAGTAAAATATGCGCCTATTCAAGGAAAATATAAAGTATATATAATAGATGAAGTTCATATGATGACACCAGAAGCTAGTAATGCTTTATTAAAAACATTAGAAGAACCACCAAAACATGCTATATTTATTTTTGCTACAACAGAAATACATAAAATATTATCAACCATTATCTCTAGATGTCAGCGTTTTGATTTTACAAAAGTAGAAGATGTAGATATTATTCAACGCTTAACTTATGTTTTAGATAGTGAAAATAGAAAATATGAAAAAGCAGCTCTACCTTTGATTGCAAAATTATCAGATGGTGGTATGCGTGATGCCCTAAGTGTCTTAGAACAATGTCTAGCATATCAAAATGAACTTACAGAAAAATCAGTATTAGAAGTTTATGGATTATTATCGATGGAACAAAAAATTAATTTCTTATTAAAAATATTCCATAAAGATATGAAAGAAGTATTAAGACTTTTAGAAGAAATGTTAGCTAGTGGTATTGATATTAAGAGATTTACCTATGATTTAATAGATATATTAAAAGATATTGTTATTTATAAAAATACAAATGATGTATCTATATTATTTGTTTTAAATAAACAAGATGTTGATATGATTGTTCCTTATATAACAGTAGAAGAAACATTTATGATGATTGATCAATTCTTAGAAGCTTGTAGGCAATATACATTATCATTAGATGCAAAGACATATTTTGAATTAGCAGTATTAAAAATATGTAATAATGTAAAACAAGATACGAAAGAAATAGTGATTGATAGAAAACCAATAATAGAAGCTACACCAATTATTAAAAAAGAAGTAGAAATAATAAAAGAAGAACCAACAATTATTATTGAAGAACCTACTATCCTTGTTGAACAAGTTGAAATAAAAGAACCAGAACCAACACAAAAACAACAAGAAGTAGTAATTATTGATAAAAAAGATATATTAAATATATTAGTACAAGCAAATAAAGAATCATTAACTTTAATGAAAAGTAAATGGTCTATTATAGAAAGATATGAATTAAACGCTATTACATGCAAAGCTGCAATAAACCTAAAAACAGCAACACCAGTTGCTGCATGTAAAGAAGCAGTAATTATTATGTATGATGATAAAGTAATGGCAGATATAGTAAATGATAATGATGAATATAAATTTTATAAAGAGTTATTATTAAAAATATATAACCAACCAATTGAATGTATTGCTTTATCAAAAGAAGAATGGCAAGAAGTACGAAATCAATATGTCCAACTTAGAAATGAAAACAAACTACCAGAACCTAAAAAAATACAAGAAAACTTTGGTAGAAAAGAAAATGTATTAGAAAAATCAAAACTAACAAAAGCACAACAAAAAGCTTTGGATCTTTTTGGTGAAGATATTGTTGATTTTGAAGAATAGGAGGTCTTATGAATTATCCAGAATCGTTTGAAAATTTAGTAAACTGTTTTAAAAGACTTCCAGGAATTGGAACCAAGAGTGCAGAGCGTATGGCATATCAAATATTAGAAATGGATTCTAAATATGTCCAAGAATTTGGTGATGTTTTAAAAACATTTCAAGATAGTATTCAGTACTGTAAAAAATGTGGCCATTTATGCCAAGGAGATTATTGTGATATTTGTTTAGATAATTCTAGAGATACAAAAACAATATGTGTTGTAGAAAGTCCAAAAGATGTATATGCAATGGAAAAAATAAAAGAATATAAAGGAGTCTATCATGTTATGCATGGAACAATGTCTTTATTAGATGGACGTACTTTAGAAGATTTAAATATTTTAACTCTATTTGATCGTATTGATGAAACAACAAAAGAGGTTATTATTGCTACCAATCCAACAAGAGAGGGAGAAACAACAGCATTGTATCTTGCAAAGTTATTAGTTGCAAAAAATATACCAACAAGTCGTATTGCTAATGGATTACCAATAGGTAGTAATATAGATTATGCTGATGAATTAACATTACTTCGTTCTTTAGAAGGAAGAAATAAACTCTAAACACTTCTTTTGAAGTGTTTTTTTTAGAAAGCTTTGTAATAAGCTAACTTTTTCTATATAATAGTAAGGAAGGTAGGTGCTAGAATGCAAGGAATATTTATTACATTAGAAGGACCTGATGGTAGTGGAAAAACGACAGTTATTCAATTACTAGAAGAAAGATTAAAAAACCAGGGTAGAAACGTAGTTGTTACTAGAGAACCTGGTGGTATAGATATCGCAGAACAAATAAGAAGGGTTATTCTAGATCCTAAAAATACTGCCATGGAACCAAGAACAGAAGCATTATTATATGCTGCAAGTAGAAGACAACATTTAATAGAAAAAGTAAAGCCAGCGATTGAACAGGGTGCAATTGTTTTATGTGATAGATTTGTAGATAGTTCTTTAGTATATCAAGGAGTAGGACGTAAAATAGGAATAGAAGAAGTATATGATATGAATATGTTTGCTATTGAAGGAATCTTTCCAACAAAAACAATTTTCTTTGATATACCTTATGAAGTAGGATTACAACGTATTGACAAAAGTGATCGTATTGTAGATCGATTAGATATGGAATCAAATGATTTTCATCATTTAGTGTACCAAGGTTATATGACTATTTGTGACAAATATAGCGATCGTATTGAAAAAATTGATGCAAGTAAATCAATAGAAGAAGTATGCCAACAGGCAATGGATATTATTGAGAAATATTTATGATGGATAACATCAAAGAAACACAACCTATTTTATATAATCTTGTATATAACGCAAACAAAGAAAATCGTAGAAATCATGCTTTTCTTTTATCTGGAACAAACACAAAAGAAGCAGTTCAATTTTTAATAAAATCAATCTTATGTGATCAACTCGTTGCATGTAATGAATGTAATACATGCAAAAGAGTGGACGAAAAAAAATATAATGATATTATTTATTATGATGGTGATAAGGAATCGATTAAAAAAAGACATATTGATGCAATAAGATCTTCATTTATTGCAACCTCTTTAGAAGGTAAATCAAAAATATATGTTCTTGAAAATATAGATAAATCATCAAAAGAGGCAATGAATTCATTATTAAAGATGTTAGAAGAACCAGAAGGGGATACTGTTGCTATTTTTTCAACAAAAAACAAAGCAAGAATATTACCAACTATTGTATCTAGATGTCAGGTTATTGATTTAAAACCAGATAACAAACAAATAATAAAAAGCAAACTTGTAATAGAAAATATAGAGTTAGCATATGCTAACCTATTAGCAGAAATAGCTCCTTCTTACAAAGATGGATTAGAATTATATGATGAACGTTTTTGTTATATGTACCATGAAGCTTTTGCTACATTACAAGATATGTATACGAATCCAGATAACGTACTTATTAATATACATACTAACTTATTAATGAAATATAAAAAGAAAGATGACGTAGCATTATTTTTTGATATATTTGTTGTAGGATTGAAAGACTTATTGAGATTTATTTATGGACAAGAACTTGTTTTTGAAAAAGAAAAAGCAAAAATACAAACATGGAATATTGATGAAAATCAAGTGATTGATAGAATTCAAGCTGTATTAATGGCAAAACAAAAATTAGGATCGAATATGAATATTGGATTATTAATAGATAGTTTGTTTTACAAACTATAGAAGGGAGAATTATGGAAAATAAATTAGCAAGTGTACGTTTTAAGAGTGCAGGAAAATCATATTACTTTTCAACAAGTATCGAACTTGAAAAAGGGGACAAGGTTGTAGTAGAAACAGCTAGAGGAGTAGAACTAGGAGAAATATCAAAAGAGTTAGCTAGTTTAGAGGATTTCAATTTAGAAACAGAATTGAAAAAAATTTCTAGGAAAGCAACAGAAGGAGATATTCAAAAATTCAAAAAAAATGAAGAAGAGGCAACGGATGCTTTAAAGCTATGTAAAACCATTGTTAAGAAACATAAAGTTGATATGCAACTAACAAACTGCGAATTTACATTAGATAAAGCAAAAGTTATCTTTATGTATACTTCTTTAGATAGAGTGGACTTTCGAGAATTATTAAAAGAACTTGCAACAGTATTCCGTTGTCGTATTGAATTACGTCAAATAGGACCAAGAGATAAAGCTAAAATAGTAGGTGGATTAGGTGTTTGTGGAATGCCAATATGTTGTTCATCTATGATGGGCGAGTTTAATGGAGTATCTATTAATATGGCTAAGAATCAAATGCTAGCAATTAATATTGAAAAGATATCTGGTATGTGTGGAAGATTAATGTGTTGTTTGAAGTTTGAAGATGAAATTTATAGTATTGAAAAGAAACGTTTCCCTAAACCAGGGGAAAGAATTATTTATGATAAAAAAGAAGTAAAAGTATTAGGATTAAATATTGTGAATGATCTAGTAAAGATTGATAACCAAGGGGCAATTATATTTGTACCTTTAAATGAAATAAAAAGGAAGAAAGCAAACAAAGATGGAAAAGGAAGTAACTAATTATTTGTTAGCTCATAATGATATGCAAATTATCCAAAGGAAAGATATGTTTAACTTTTCTTTGGATACTGTTTTATTAGCTAACTTTTGTACATTAAATAAAGATATAAAAAGTATTGTTGATTTTGGAACAAACAATGCAGCAATACCACTACTATTATCTAGAAAAACAACAAAAAATATTATTGCAATAGAAATACAAGAAGAAGCAGTAGAACTTGCAAACAAAAATATTGCATTAAACAATCTTGAACAACAAATACAAATCATCCATAGTGATATTTATGATTATGTAAAAGATGCAAAAAAGACACAACTAGTTGTTTGTAATCCACCATTTTTTAAAGTGGATGAAAAAAGCAACCTAAATGAAAATACCTACTTACAAATAGCACGACATGAAATAAAAATAGATTTAGAAGGAATCATTGCAAGTGCTGCTAGAATACTAGATAACAAAGGAAGGTTTGCGATGGTACATCGCCCAGATAGATTAATTGATATTTTCAATATCATGCAAAAATATGATATTGAACCAAAAAGAGTTCGCTTTGTTTATCCAAAAGTAGGAAAAGAATCACACGTATTATTAATAGAAGGTATGTATAAAGGAAAAAAAGGACTTAAAATAGAAGCTCCTTTATATGCCCATAATGATGATGGAAGTTATAGTAATGAAGTTAGAAAAATGTTTGGAGAAAAGATCGATGAATAGACAAAAAAGTTTTCATAATGATAAAGCTACTTTGTATTTAGTAGCTACCCCTATTGGTAATCTAGAAGAAATAACTTATCGTGCAATCAATGTTTTAAAAGAAGTAGATTTTATTGCAGCAGAAGATACACGTAATACAGTTAAATTATTAAATCATTTCGAAATACAAACAAAAATGACTTCTCACCATGAACATAATTTAGGACAATCAATTCCTAAAGTAATCGGATTATTAAAAGAAGGACATGATATTGCGCTAGTTAGTGATGCAGGATATCCCGCAATATCTGATCCAGGATATGAACTAGTGAAAGAAGCAATTAAAGAAGAATTTAATGTTGTTCCTGTTAGTGGAGCAAATGCATGTTTAAATGCTTTAGTTGTTTCAGGTATAGCACCACAACCTTTTGTATTTTATGGTTTTTTAAATCATTTAGATAAAAAGAAAAAGAAAGAAATTGATGCACTTAAAAATCATACAGAAACGATTGTATTTTATGAATCACCACACCGAATCAAAAAGACACTTACTTTATTACAAAGTATTTTAGGAAATCGTTCTATTGCTCTATGTAGAGAAATTACTAAGAAGCATGAAGAAGTGATTAGAGGAACAATAGAAGAAGTATTGTCTGTAGTGGATGAATTAAGAGGTGAAATGGTAATTGTAGTAGAAGGGTGTAAGGATGTAGAAGTAGAGGACACTTTTGATATTTCTATTGAAGAACATATTCAACAATATATTGAAAAAGGAATGACTCCTAAGTCTGCTATTAAAGAAGTTGCAGTATTAAGAAATTTAAGCAAAAATGAAGTATATGATATTTATCTCAAAAGCAAGTAAATGATAGCTTGCTTTTTTTGTTTCACGTGGAACAAAAAAGAAAACTTGTTAATAAAATATTTGTGTTTCACGTGGAACAAAAAAACTCCATAAAGGAGCTATTTTAATAATTTTTCAATCATACCAGAATTACTTAGTTTCTTGTGTAATGCTAGATAAAATATGGTTGCTAGTATAATAGATAAAACAGCATTTACGCTAGTTGTAACAAGGTTCATACCAGCTAGAGTAGCAGCAGCTTTTTCAGGAAGCCCTAAAATAAAGCTTGTATAAAAATAAGAGAAGATGGGTTCACAAATAATATTAAATAACATCCCCATAGTACAAGAAGCAACAACCCCCATTGTTAAATTCTTACCTTCTTTGGTTTTGATTTTAATAATGCGATGTGCGAAAAACCCACAAACAATCCCAATAAATAATTTTAAAATAATAGTTTTAGGTGCTACAGTAATATAGATAGGATCTAATATATCTCCAATTCCCATTCCAATGGATGCGGCAATTCCCCCAGGTACCCCTCCAACAAGTAAAGCTCCTAATAATGCAAATGTGTTACCTAAATGAAAAGATGTTGTTCCCCCAGCAACAGTAACCTTAACTTGGAAAAAAGTGAAAGCAATGTAAGATAATGCAGCAAGTAAACCAACCATTGCAATCTTTAGTGTTTTGTTATTCATTTTATATCTCCCTCCGTGAATCTAGAATAACACACAAGTGTACCTTAATAAAAGTACAATTAATGATTATTTTATAAGGACAGATAAAAAAGAGACAAAAAAAGAAATGATTATGATATAATAAAAAAAAGGAGATTCAAAATGATTGTAAATAAAATAAAAGTAGAACAACTCATAAAAGATGTTTCACCAGTTCAATTAGTAGCAGCGACTAAGTATGTAGGAGTAGAGGAGTTGTATGAACTTGAAAAAGCAGGGATTTGTTGCTTTGGAGAAAATAGAGTACAAGCTTTATTGGAAAAGTATGATCAGTATCAAGGTAGTGTTCCTTTTTGTATGATTGGAACCTTACAAAAAAACAAAGTAAAATACATTATTGATAAAGTATGTATGATTCAATCAATCGATAGTTTATCTTTATTGGAAGTGGTAAATAAAGAAGCAAAGAAAAAAGAACTTATCATGCCTGTTTTAATTCAAGTGAATATTGCAAAAGAGGAAAGTAAGCATGGTTTTAATCAAGAAGAGTTAAAGGAATTATTTGATCAATTGATAGAATATCCAAATGTTGTGGTAAAAGGTTTTATGATGATGGCTCCAAATCAAGAGAATGTAAAACATTATTTTGACCAAACAAAAGCATTATTAAATAAATATCAGTTATTATATCCAGCTATTCCATTAAAAGAATTATCAATGGGGATGTCTCAAGATTACCAAGAGGCAATCGAAGCAGGAGCAACAATAATAAGATTAGGAAGCGTACTATTTAATGAGGAGGAAGAAAAATGAATGTAGCATTAATAGCACACGATAACAAAAAAGCAGAAATGATTGATTTTGTAACTGAGTATTACGATATTTTAAAAGAGTACTCTTTGTTTACGACAGGAACAACAGGAAAAAGAATTATGGAGTGTACAGATTTAGAAGTAACTAGAATGTTATCTGGTCCTTATGGTGGAGACCAACAAATTGGGAATCTTATTGCAATTGGTAAAATGGATATGGTAATATTCTTCCGTGATCCACTAACAGCACAACCACATGAACCTGATATTAGTGCATTAATGAGACTTTGTGATGTGCATCAAGTCCCACTTGCATCATGTAAATCAGCAGCAATATTATATATGAAAGCATTAGGAACTAAAGAATAGTTCCTTTTTTTTCGTGTAAAATTGTAGTATACTGTTACTGGTGATAGAATGAAAGAGATTAAAGAAGTAATTGTAGTAGAAGGTAAAACAGATACTGCTGTGTTACAACAATTGTTTCACGTGAAAACAATTGAAACACAAGGACTACAATTAAGTGATAAAACATTAGAATTAATAGTATCTACAAGTAAAGTAAAAGATATCATTGTTTTAACTGATCCTGATTATCCAGGAAAGAAAATAAGACAACAAATCCAAGATGCTGTTCCAACATGCAAACATGCTTTTGTAGAAAGAAAAGATGCGATAGGAAAAAAGAAGCTAGGAATAGCAGAAGCTAGAAAAGAAGCAATTATCGAAGCATTGGAAAATGTAGTTCAATTTGATAGTAGTAAAGAAAGTATTACATGGAAAGAGTTTCTATCTTTGGATATTATCGGTAATACAAAAAGAAGAGAATCAGTTTATCAAACATTTAACCTAGGGCAAGGAAATGTAAAAACATTATTTAAAAGATTAAATATGGTAGGTATCACAAAAGAAGATATTGTAAACCAAGTAGGAGAATAAATGAAAGATATTGCAACAGCATCAACAACTACATATATATTAGAAAAGTATAAACTTCAAGCAATGAAGAAGTACGGACAGAACTTCTTAATTGATAGCAATATAGTAGAGAAAATAGTAGCTAGTGGAAATGTTGATAAAGAAACATGTGTTATTGAAATAGGTCCAGGAATTGGTGCTTTAACGCAAATATTAGCTCGTAATGCAGGACAAGTGATAAGTTATGAAATTGATCAACGTTTTCAACCAGTCTATGAAGAATTTTTTATAGACCAAAATATAGAAATACGTTTTCAAGATTTTTTAGAAGAAGATATAGAGAAAGTAGTAAGTGAACTAAAACAACAATATAAAAGAGTATGTGTTGTTGCAAATCTTCCTTATTATATAACTACTAAAATTATTGAGAAGATACTTACTAGTTCTAGTAATGTCGATTGTATGGTAGTAATGATTCAAAAAGAAGTAGCTGAAAAGTTTACTAGCAAATATAAAAGTCCATTAACTATTATGATGGAAGATATTGGAACATGTACTTATGAGTTTACAGTTAGTAAAAATGTCTTTATCCCTAGTCCAAGAGTAGATTCAGCAGTAATGAAAATAGAAGTTGAAAAAGCAATTGACTTAGAACTATATCAAGTATTACAAACTTCTTTTGTACAAAGAAGAAAAACAATTTATAATAACTTAAAAACAAACTATACAAATGCGGAAGTTATTTTAGAAAATAGTGGGATAGAAAAAACAAAAAGAAGTGAAGAATTAAGTTTAGAAGATTTTAAAAGAATCACCAAAAATTGTATTTAACATATAATAGAATGGTGATATAAATGAAAATAGGAGATATTGTTTGCCGTAAGAAATACGGCAAAGATATATGTTTTGAAATAGAAGCAATCCAGGAAGATATTTACTATTTAAGAGGGATAGAATATCGATTAATAGCAGATAGTACATTAGAAGATTTAGAATTAAGTGAATTTAATCCACAAGATAACGATATTGAAATTGAACAAAACCCTCAAATCAAAGGAACTGTCTTACACATTGACGGAGACAATCGATACTTAGAATTATGTTTAAATAAGTATAAAGAATTTAGAGTACATGCTTATGGTTACCATATTCCTGAAAATCAAGTAAAAGATAGAATATTAGAATTATTAAAAAAACACAAACCAGATTTATTAGTAATTACAGGGCATGATGCCCTAAAGAAAAGTGGAAATAGAAAAGATAGTAGTAGCTATTTGCATTCCTTGGATTACGTAGAAGCAATTAAGGTAGCAAGATCATATGAAGGAAATAAAGATCATTTAATTATTTTTGCAGGAGCATGTCAGTCTTACTACGAATTATTGCTAGCAAGTGGAGCAAACTTTGCATCCAGTCCAGACAGAAAAAACATTCATGCATTAGATCCGGTCTATGTAGTAAGCCAAATCGCAGGAGCTAGTGTTACAAACTATGTAGACTTAGAAAAAATTGTTGCAAAGACATCAAAGAAACATCAAGGTATCGGAGGTATTGATACAAGGGGTGTTGCAAGAAAAATTTATCCAATAAGTAGGTGAAAGAAATGAAGATTAGAGCTTATGCAAAAGTAAATTTAGCGTTAGATGTAGTGAGAAAAAGAGAGGATGGTTATCATGATTTAGAAATGATAATGGCTCCTATTGAACTACATGACTTGTTGTATGTCGATAAAATACAAGAAGGTATCATTGTTGAATCTAGTAATCCAACAATACCAACAGATCAAAGGAATATTGCTTATCAAGTGGCTAGTTTGATGATAGAGAGATATCAAATAAATGGTGGTGTTAAAATTTTTATCTATAAACATATACCTAGTCAAGCTGGTTTAGCAGGTGGTAGTGCAGATGGTGCAGCAGTTATCAAAGCGATTAATTATTTGTATCATTTAGGACTTAGTTATCGTGATATGGCAGAGCTGGGAAAAGAAGTAGGTGCAGATATTCCATTTTGTATTTATGAAAGATTAGCTCTAGTAAAGGGGATTGGAGAGAAGTTAAATTTTATCCAAAATAACTTTGAAGCATACTTATTATTAGTGAAACCTAAAAAAGGGGTATCAACTAAAAAAGCTTTTGAAACATTAAATATAGAAAAAGCAATTCATCATGATTGTATGACAATGAAAAAAGCATTAGAAGAAGATAATTATCCTGTGGTTGTTAGTCAACTACAGAACACATTAGAACTACCTTCGATAGGGATGGTTCCAGAAATAGAAGAAATAAAAAAGGAAATAATCGAGCTAGGATTCGATGGTGCATTGATGTCTGGAAGCGGTTCCTGTGTGTTTGGTATTACTAGAGATGAACAAATATTAGAGACAGGATTAAAACATTTTAAAAACAAATATTATTTTGTAAGAAAAACAAAGCTCTTACAAAAGGAAAAGTAAGGCAAAAATCTAGTAAAAAAAAGAAAAAACAAAGGTTTTATCTTTTTTTTATGTTCAATTTTTGTTAAAATGAACGTGGTAAAGGGGTACTGAAATGAAAAAATACGCAATCATTATGGCTGCCGGTAAAGGCACGAGAATGAATTCAGAAAAACCAAAGGTTATACATGAAGTATTATACAAGCCAATGATTACTTTAATTATTGATGAATTAAAGAAATTAGATGTAGATAAAGTATATGTTGTAGTTGGACATAAAGCTAAAGAAGTAGCAGCGGTTTGTGGCAATGAAGGTATAGAATTCGTATTACAAAGTGAGCAACTTGGAACTGGTCATGCAGTGAAACAAGTGGGGCAACACTTAGCAGGAAAAGAAGGTACTACAATTGTTTTAAATGGGGATGCACCTCTAATAACAAAAGAGACATTACAAGCATTAATAGACACTCATGAAAAACAAGGAAACAAAGGAACAATCATGACATGTGATTGTGATTTAGAAACAAGATTTGGTCGTATTATTAAGGAAGATAACCAAGTAAAAGAGATTGTAGAATTTAAAGACTTACAAGAAGGTCAATATGGTATCAGTGAGATGAATGTTGGAGAATATTGCTTTGATAATAAATGTTTATTTGAAGCATTAGAATTAGTAGATAACAAGAATGCTCAAAGTGAATACTATTTACCAGATGTCTTTAAAATTATGGCAAAACAAGCAATTCAAGTAGGGAGTCATAAAATTGATGACTTACATGAAGTTGGAGGAATTAATGATCGTGTGGAGTTAGCTCTTGCTTCAAAAGCATTACAAAAACGTATCAATAGAAAACATATGTTAAATGGTGTTGGGATCATTGATCCAGAGAACACATATATTACTAGTGATGTTCAAATTGGTAAAGAAACAGTTATTGAACCTGGAACAATATTAAAAGGTACTACCGTTATTGGAGAATATTGTCATATTGGTCCTAATTGTGAATTTACAAATGTTATTGTAAAAGATCATGTAGAGATTAAGTTTAGTGTTTTATCAGATAGTGTGATTGAAAGTGGAACTGATATTGGACCATATGCAAGATTACGAACAAATTGTCATATTATGGAAGATGTTCATATAGGAAATTTTGTAGAAATGAAAAACGCTAACTTTGGTAAAGGAAGTAAGTCAGCACACTTAAGTTATATTGGAGATAGTGATGTAGGAACGAATGTTAATATTGGTTGTGGATCAATCACTGTTAATTATGATGGCAAGAATAAGTCTAAGACAACAATAGGTAATGATGTCTTTATAGGATGTAATTCAAACTTAGTAGCACCAGTAACAATTGGTGATAATGGGTTTGTGGCAGCAGGATCAACAATTACAAATGATGTTCGTGAGGATGCATTTGCTATTGCTAGAGCAAGACAAGTAAACAAGGAAGATTACGTTAGTGTATTAGTAGAAAAAAGAAATAATAAGGAAAAATAACAGGAGCCAGAGATGAAAAACAAAATTACAATTTTCGCATTATCAGCAAGTCAGGAATTAGCAGCAGACATCGCATCTAACTTAGGATGTGAAGTGGGTAAATCTAAAGTTCACCATTTTGCAGATGGAGAAATCTTAGTAGAAATCGAAGAATCAGTACGTGGGAAAGATGTATTCATTGTACAATCAACTTCAAATCCAGTAACAAATAACCTAATGGAAGTCTTAGTATTAGCAGATGCTTTAAAAAGAGCGTCAGCAAAAGAAATTACAGCAATTATTCCTTATTTTGGATATGCTCGTCAAGATCGTAAAGCAAAACCAAGACAACCAATTACTTCTAAATTAATTGCAAACATTTTAACTGCAGCAGGAATTAATCGTGTTGTAACAGTTGATTTACATGCAGCACAAATTCAAGGATTCTTTGATATCCCTGTAGATGAAATGCAAGCTTTACCATTATTAGCTAATTATTTCAAACAACAACAATTAGAAAATATTTGTGTAGTATCTCCAGATCATGGTGGAGCTACAAGAGCTCGTAAATTAGCAGTAGCATTAGATGCACCGGTTGCAATTATCGACAAACGTCGTCCTAAACCAAATGTAGCTGAAATCATGGGTATTTTAGGAGATGTTGAAGGAAAACATTGTATTGTTATTGATGATATGATTGATACAGGTGGAACAATAGTGGCTGGTGTAGATATGTTACTTAAAAAAGGTGCTAAATCTGTACGTATAGCTTGTACTCATGCAGTATTCTCTGGAGCTGCTGTAGAACGTTTAGAAAATTGTAGAGCAGAAGAAATTATTGTAACGGACACTATTAAATTAGAAGAAGAAAAAATATTCCCTAAATTAAAAATAGTTTCAGTAGCAGGATTATTAGCAAAAACAATTGATAATATTGAAAATTACTTACCAGTAAGTGATGTATTTGAAATGTTTAATTTTGATAATCATCAAGAATTTTAATTAAAATAGAGGGTCTATGGAGATAGATCCTTTTTTGCGCAAAAAACAACATATAACAAAAAATTGCATTTTATGAAAAGCATCTTGTAAATTTTAAAAAAAGTGCTAATATATAGAAAGGTAGTGTAAAGAATCTATGAAAAACACTATATAGAGTTGAGTTTAATGAATCATTTTTCTTTGAATGATGGAGAATCATGCAAAGAGTGTTAAATTTATGATTTTTCAAAATAGTCAACTTGGTTTAGTGATGAAAAAAGCCCTGAAAAGGGCGCAATGAGGGTATCGTTTTTTGATGAAGTAGTTCTAACTATGCTTGATGATATTGTGTACTTAACTCGATGAGCTTTATCCACTTATCTTGCATAAGCTTTGCATCTTGAAATAAATCATCTTGTACAGGTGTTTTATATCCAAGAGAAGAATGTGGACGTAAAAAGTTATGAAAGGCTACAAAGAGTGTCATGTATGAATTAGCACATTCTAATTTATCATAACCATTGGTACCATGATAGTTTTGTTTATAGGTTCTATTTAAGCGTTCTTCTATCTGTTTATAAGGACGATATTTCTTAGAAGTTTCATCTTTGTTTTTTACACCAATGACTTGTTGTAAATCAAAAGAGATACCATGAATTCCAAAGAATAACTGTGCTGCATTGTAGATGGGATTTCCATCTGCAATAAGTAATAAATCTTTTGGTATTTCCTTGTAATGAGCTAGACAGTCATAGATAGATTGACAAGCACACTTCGTATCACGAACAGGATAAATAGTATTTGAAGTAATGATTTTCTTTATAGGATCAGACCAAAAGAAAACATAGTGGTTTTTACCACGTACCTTAATGTAGGTTTCATCACCAGAAAGAATAGATCCTAGTTGATAAGGATACTTATCAACCATAGGTTTGATAATTGCGGACACACTTGTTGCATAGTTCATGATAGTTTGATGAGATATTGAAATACCATGTACTTGTTTAAAGATAAGAGCAGTCTTTCTAGAAGAAAGACCAAAGTTTACATGATACGTTAAAACAAGCCCTAAAACATTAGAATCATAGTGTATACGGGATAAATCAACAGGAGCATCTATCGTTTTTACTGTTTGTTTTAAGTTTTCTAGATTGAACTTAAATTCACGATAGTGATAACGGTAACGATATTCACCAGAAGATGTCTTAAGGTGTTCACCCATTCCCTTGGAGTGAAGTTCATTATTGTTTAAATAGTAAGAACACTTTCTATTAACACAACAATAAACAATATAATTGTTTCGATCATGTTGCTTATCTAATTTACATTTACAATGAGGACAGTAAATACCTGTTTGTTCAGGCAAACTAACCTTGGTAGAAAAAGTATTCTTACAACACTTACAAAGGAGTTGTCCTTGTTTGTTGTTGTTATAAATATAAGATGTAGGAGCACCACAAAAAGGACATACTCCTTGGAAAGTAAAACCTTCAGGATTTCTTCTTTTTACAGGTGTAATAGCTTGTTCTTTTAAGATATCTCCAAAGGATAATTGTTGTACTATTTCTCTTTGGAATAGTGGTGGTGAATCAATAGTGAAGTCGGCATAAGGAATCGTAGTATCTTTTGTCTTCTTTAAGCGAGATACTTCCTTTTTTAAAGATTGGATGATGTGATCATCAAAGTAAGAAGTTAACCATTGAATATGAGAAGAAGCTTCTTGTAAGTGATAGATAAAATCATCGGTATTTAATAAGTCACTCAAAGATGAAGGAATATGCTTTAGAAGAAGCAAAGATTCAATATATTGAGAGAATTTGAAATTAGATTTAGAAAAGCTATTTAAATTATTTAGAATAGATGTTATACTGTCCATGGTGAGATTTCCTTTCTGCTTTTGGTGCAACTTAAGTATAACATGGAAATCTCATCATTTTTAGTATAAAGATAAAAATGATGAGTCAGTGTAGGTGTATACAGTGACTTTTTTTACTGTTTATATAGAACAAACAGGGTAGATGCGTTTGTATCAGTTTTACTGATTTTTGACACTACCTATAGAAAAAAAGGAGGTATTCTATGAAAGAAAAAATAAAAAAAATAATAAAAACACATGCTGGTTTTATAATCATATATGCAGTAATAATTAATTCAATTATAGAAATGCTAGGAAGATTAAGTATTTCTAGTTTCTTTCAACATTTAGTGAATGATACACTCTTTTTCTTTTATAATGTAGTTATTATCGCATTAACATTTAGCTTGAGTTATTTCTTTAAAAGAAAGAAGTTCGTAGTAGTCGTAATTAGTGTATTTTGGGTAGCATTAGGGATAGCAAATTATGTAGTTTTATCTTATCGTATTACACCTTTTGCAGCAATTGACTTATTTATTTTACAACTAGATCTAGACTTCTTATCCAAATACATGAGTATTCCATTAGCTGTAGGTCTATGTGTTGCTATCATATTAGGTATCTATGCTATATTAAAAGCCTATTTAAGCACAACACAAACAGAAGTGAAATATAAAAAATCTCTATTTAGAATCATTAGTATCACATTAGGAGTATTCTTATTCTATCAAGGATGTTTAGCAACAGGTGTTTTTGAGACAAGAATCACAAACATGCAAGACTCCTATGATCATTTTGGTTTTGTCTCTTGTTTTGCACGTAGTGCAATAGAAAGAGGGATTGAAGATCCAGAAGAATATAGTCAAGAACAAGTATTATCTTTGCTTCAAGAAATAGAAACAGATTCTAGTGTGGAAACAACACCCAATATAGTAGTAGTACAATTAGAATCTTTCTTTGATGTTAGTTTACTAAAAGATGTTACTTTTAGTGAAAATCCAATTCCTAATTTTACAGAGCTAATGGAACAATACCCTAGTGGTATGTTAGATGTAGCAGTAGTAGGGGCTGGTACTGCAAATACAGAATTTGAAGTGTTAACAGGAATGAATGTAAACTATTTTGGAACAGGAGAATATCCTTATGAAACTATTCTAAGAGAACAAACTTGTTTAAGTATTCCTTATAGTTTAAAAGATATAGGATATAATACTTTTGCAATTCATAACAATACTGCTACTTTCTATGGAAGACAATATGTTTATTCTAATTTAGGATTTGATACTTTTATTTCTAGTGAATTTATGGAAACAATAACCATGACACCAAATGAATGGATTAAAGATGAAAACTTAACAGTAGAAATAATGAAGTGTTTAGAATCTACAGAAGAACAAGACTTTGTATTTACTGTTAGTGTACAAGGACATGGGTCTTTCCCTGAAGAAGAAACAGAAAGTGAATATGTAACGATTACTTCTAGTCCCTATGATGAAGGATTAGAAAATCAAGTAGAATATTACGCTAATCAATTATATGAAATGGATATCTTTGTATCAGAACTAACAGAAGAAATTAATAATTTAGATGAACCTACTATCTTAGTGTTTTATGGAGATCATATTCCATCTTTAGATATTACAGCAGAAGACTTAACAACAGGAAATAACTATCAAACACAATATGTTGTTTACTCCAATTATGAATTATCAATGGAAGATCAAGAATTAGAAACATATCAATTATTAGCAACTGTATTAGATACTGCAGGTATATCAAATAGTCCAATATTACAATTACATCAAAGTGAATATACAGATGATTATGAACAAAATTTAGAGTTATTACAATATGACTTATTGTATGGTGAAAACTATTCTACTAGTGGAGAACTACCAGAACCAACTGATTTACAATTAGGAATTGGTGGACTAGAATTTACCATTACCCCATCAACAGACCAATTAGTAAAAATAGAAGGAGATAATATTACTTCCTACAGTCATGTCTTTGTAAATGATAAAGAAGTAGATGTATATTATTATATTGATCATGTTATTTATATAGAAAGCGAAGATATTGAATTAGGAGATGAAGTTGTTATTAAACAAATAGCAAGTGATAATACGATCCTAGTAACATCAAATGCCCAAGAATATCAATAAAAGGACCTAGAAATAGGCCCTTTTTAGTATAAATATGGGAAAATTTAACAACTAAAATAGATATTGTCTACATAAAATAAAAAAAGAATACTTTTACTAAATTTGTTAAAATGACAAATTAATACATGAAAAATATCTATTTTTAGAGATATTTGATAAAAAAACAAGCAAAAAAGCAAATAAAAGTAGGTATATAAAAAATATAAATTTAGATATTTGACAAAAATATGTTATTTTGCTATTATGTCCCCGAGGTGAAACTATGTACTTTGATACCCACGTTCATTTAAATAGTGAACAATTATATGAGAATCATCAAGCGTTTATAGAAAATGCACATAACAACCAAGTAGAATACATGGTTGTTGTTGGCTATGACTTAGCGTCATCAAAATTAGCAGTTGAATTAGCGAACCAAAATCCAAATATTTATTGCGCGATTGGATTTGGGCCTAACGATTGTCTAAACACAACACAACAAGATATAAACGAACTTGAACAGTACATGAGTGACCCCAACGTTGTAGCAGTGGGTGAAATCGGACTCGATTATTATTGGGACGAAGTCGGAAAAGAAAAGCAGCAAGAAATTTTCCAACTTCAAATAGACCTTGCAAAAAAGTATGATAAACCAATAGTAATACATTGTAGAGACGCTTTTGAAGATACTTATCAAATGTTAGAACGTAATGGGCATCGTGGAATTTTACATTGTTATAGTGGTTCGGTAGAAATGGCAAAAAGATTCATATCGCTTGGATATATGATTTCTTTAGCTGGACCTGTGACCTTTAAAAATGCAAAAGTTCCAAAAGATGTGGCAGAACAAATAGATTTAAACAGTTTATTAATAGAAACTGACTGTCCTTATTTAACTCCTCATCCATTTAGAGGAAAATTGAATGAGCCTGCAAATGTTGTGTATATTGCCCAGGAAATAGCAAAGCTAAAGAACATGGAGATAGAAAACGTTGCAAGAATGACAACGTTTAATGCTAAAAAGATTTTTGGCATTAAATAGGAGGAAAAAAATGAAAAAAATCAAAGAAGCAATTATTAACGGTGACTCCCGTAGTAAGGGACTAGTTATCGCATTAGTTGCCTATTTAGTAATTGCTAGTACCGTCGTATTAAGTGGTGCTACTAGTCAAATTACAGATTACATTCAAACCGTTGCAATCCACATCAAAGATGGTGGGGAGGAAACAAAAGATTATTTAGTAAAACAAGATACAGTAGAAAATGTGTTAGAAGAATTAGATATTGAATTAGCACAACAAGACGAAATAGATCAAGAATTAAGCTATATTGTAAACAAAGATGATCTACTAACTATTACGCGTGTAACAAATGCACAAGTAGTTGACGAAGTTATTATTGAATCATCAAAAATAACAACGTATGATGGATTACACTTATTTACATCATCAGTAGTACAGCAAGGTCAAGATGGAGTAGTAGCAACAACTTATGATGTTACTTATGAAAACGGGCAAGAAGTAAATAGAGTTTTAGAGTCAACAGAAGTAGTAACAGAAGTTACAGACACAATTACATCAGTAGGTACAGTGCAAGCTGGGGCATACTTTTCTGGTAAATTAACCACTTATGGTGGGGACTGTAGTGGATGTACTGGATATTCAGCCTGTGGTATTCAATTAAGCGCAACAACTGGAGTGAATGGAAATGGAACAGCACAATTATATTACAATGGTCAATGGTACTATTGTTTAGCTGCCGATTCTTCAATTCCTTTTGGAACAATCATTGAGATAACAAATCACAATCTATCATTAGAACCAGTAATATATGGTATTGTAGTAGATCGTGGGGGAGCAATCACAGGGAACAAAATCGATATTTTCAAAGGAAGCCAAACAGGAGGAACAACGTATTTCTCTGGTGGAACTAGTACAAATGCTAGCTTTGAAATAATCTCAGTAGGTTCAGGAAGAAATTTCTGGAAGTAAGCAAAAGAATGGGGAAACCCATTCTTTTTTTCATCGATAGAAGTAAGATAATTCATTTGCTTGAAAAGGCATCTTATAGTAAAATATATAGGAGTAAATTCAGGAGGAAAGATATGTATGACATAATAGTAGTTGGTGGAGGACATGCAGGAGTCGAAGCAGCTCTAGCACCAGCAAGAATGAATAAAAAGGTAGCGTTAGTTACATCAAATATTAATAATATTGCTTCTCTTCCATGTAATACTTCTATTGGAGGACCTGCGAAAGGTATTATTGTTCGTGAAATAGATGCTCTTGGTGGCCAAATGGGTATTACTGCAGATCAAACCTATTTACAAATGAAAATGTTAAATACTGCAAAAGGACCAGGTGTACAATCACTACGTGCTCAAGCAGATAAAGTAGAATATCCTAAAATGATGTTAGAAACAGTAAAAAATCAAGATAATCTAACAATCATAGAAGGAATGGTAGAAGATTTAATAATAGAAGATAAAGAAGTAAAAGGTGTTATTTTAAGTGATGGTACAAGATATGATGCTAAAATTGTTATTTTAACAACAGGTACTTATTTAAAAGCAGAAATTTTAGTTGGTGCAACCAAAGTACCTAAAGGACCAGATGATCAAGAAGAATCAAAACATTTATCAGATAACTTGGAACAATTAGGATTTAGAATACAACGTTTAAAAACAGGAACACCTCCTAGAGTCCATAAAGATAGTGTTGACTATTCGAAAACATCATTACAACCAGGAAGTGATAGCTTCTTAGCTTTTAGCTTTGAAACAACTTCATGGACTCCTGTAGAACAACAAACACCATGTTACTTAACCTATACAAATGAAACAACACATCAAATCATTAAAGACAACTTACATAAATCAAGTATGTATTCTGGATTAGTAAAAGGAGTAGGACCTAGATACTGTCCATCAATAGAAGATAAAATAGTAAAGTTTTCTGACAAACCACAACATCAAATCTTTTTAGAACCAGAATCAAAAGAAATGGATACTATTTATGTCCAAGGATTTTCTTCCTCATTGCCTCATGACGTCCAAGACATTATGATTCGTACGATACCAGGATTAGAAAACTGTGAAATTTTAAAGTATGCTTATGCAATAGAATATGATGCAATTGATCCAATGCAATTAAAACCATCCTTAGAAACAAAAGTAATAAAGCATTTATATACAGCTGGACAAATCAATGGAACAAGCGGATATGAAGAAGCAGCAGCACAAGGATTAATAGCAGGTATTAATGCAACCTTATATTTAAATAACAAAGAACCGATAGTATTAAAAAGAGATGAAGCATATATTGGTGTAATGATTGATGACTTAGTAACCAAAGGAACAGAAGAACCATATCGTATGTTAACAAGTCGCGCTGAATATCGTTTATTAATAAGACATGATAATGCGGATAGTCGTTTAAGAAAGTACGGATATGAGAGTGGTTTAGTTAGTAAGGAAGTATATCAAAGATATGTTGATAAGATGGAAAGAATTCATCATGAAATAGAACGTCTTCAAACTATTCGTTTTACTCCTAAATCACCGATCAATGATGTATTAGAACAATATAATTCAGCTAGATTAACAGAAGGAATCAGTGCAAAAGAATTAATTCAAAGACCAGAAATGAGTTATGAATTAGTATTACCTTTTATTGAAGATCAACAATTAAACCAAGAAGAAAAAAATAGAATTACTATTTTAATTAAATACAAAGGTTATATTGATAAAGCAAGAAGACAAGCAGATAAACAAAAGAAAATGGAAGAAAAGAAAATTCCAGAAGATGTAGATTATCAATCTATTGCGAATCTAGCATTAGAAGCAAAACAAAAACTAGAAGCAATACGTCCTCTAACAATTGGACAAGCTAGTCGTATATCAGGAATTAATCCTGCCGATATATCGGTATTATTAATTTATCTACGTCAAACATATAATGAGGAATAACGATGACAAAACAACAATTCATAGAAGCATTACAAGAAAAAGGAATCAAAGTAACACCAAGACAAATGGAACAATTTGATCTTTATTATCATATTTTAGTAGAATGGAATGAAAAAATGAATCTTACTGCTATTACAAAAGAAGAAGATGTTTATCTAAAACATTTTTATGATTCTATTACAATTGCTTTTGATTTCTCATTTAAAGATCAATCGATTGTAGATATTGGAGCAGGAGCAGGATTCCCTAGTATCCCATTAAAAATTATTTATCCAGAACTACAAGTAACTATTGTAGACTCACTAACAAAAAGAATTACTTTCTTACAACACTTATTTCAACAATTACAGTTAGATAACTGTAAAGCAATTAGTGCCAGAGCAGAAGAATTTGCAGTAGATCATAGAGAACAATATGATATTGCAATGGCTAGAGCAGTAGCACGTTTAAATATCTTAGATGAGTTATGTTTACCTTTAGTAAAAGTAGATGGATACTTTTTATCATTAAAAGGAAGACAAGCTGAAGTAGAAATACAAGAAGCTAAAAAAGGAATTGAAAAACTAGGTGGAAAGATTGAAAAACAAATATCTTTTAATCTTGCTAATGAAGATGATCAAAGATGTAATATCATTATCAAAAAAACAAAGCAAACACAAAAAACATATCCACGTATGTTTTCAAAAATCAAAAAACAACCTTTATAGGAGAATCTATGAAAAAAGTATATAAAGAAATAAATATCGATAAAATATATGCCAACGCAAATCAACCAAGAACAATATTTGATGAAGAAAAAATAGAAGAATTAGCTCTTTCTATCGAAGAAAATGGATTATTACAACCAATCACTGTCCGTAAAGTGGCTGGTAATTTTGAAATAATTGCAGGTGAAAGAAGATATCGTGCTTGTAAAAAACTAGGTTTAAAAGATATCCCTTGTATTATTCAACAAATGAATAATCAGGATGTAGATGTAGTAGCAATTATTGAAAATATTCAAAGAGAAAATTTATCAGTAATAGAAGAAGCAAAAGCATATCAAACACTATTATTAACCTATGGTTATACACAAAGTGAACTAGCAAGAAGAGTTGGTAAAAAACAAGCAACTGTTGCTAACAAACTAAGACTACTAAAACTAAGTGATCCTATCAAAGAATCACTAGACAAAAAAGAAATAACAGAAAGACATGCTAGAGCATTACTTTCTGTTGAAAAAGAGCAACAAGAAAAAGTATTACAAACAATTTTAGAAAAACAATGGAATGTAAAACAAACAGAAGAATTTATTGCAAAACCTAAAGTGGAACCAAAACCTAAAGTAAAAAGGAAAATAGTTGCTAAAAACATCAAAATAGCAGTAAACACAATTCATCAATCTGTAAAAATGATCGAAAAAACAGGAACTAATTGTATTTATGAAGAATCAGAGAGTGATGACGAATTTGTTATGATAATACGTATAAAAAAGTAATACTTTCACACAATTATCCCATAATACAGGTGTAATATGAACAAGAATTAACGGAGGAGAAGAAAATGAAAAAAATTCTAAAACAACCAAAATTATCTTTATTCTTATATTTTATGGCTTTTATCACTGTTATTTATGCAGCATATTGTTTCAATAGCACATTAGCATATATTAATGAAACATATGTAGGGTACTATATGTACACTTGGGCAGAGTATGGAAAAGACTTTATATTAATGTTATTCCAAACTATTGAAGCTTATCTTTTCTATGCAATTGTATTCTTTACTTTAGGAAGAGTTGTTTGTATGCTTGATCCTGTATATGATTTTTCAGAAGACTTATTAGATGCTTTTGAAGAATTTGAAGACGAAGAAGAAGTTGAAGAAGACGAAGAAGAAGACGAAGAAGAAATTGAAGAAGAAGAATAAAATGAAAAGCTACTAATCAAGGTAGCTTTTTTTTTATTAAAATAGTGTGTATTTATTGGTCAAAATAGTGAAATACATACAAATATGATATGAAAAATATATTTTTACATAAAAAAAACAAAAAATAAATGTAAATCACTTGCTTTTTTTTTAAAAAACCAGTAATCTAGAGGTGTAGATAGTGCCTGAAAGGGCTTACCTAGTATTACGGGAATTGACGAAACAAATCAAATACATCGGTAAAACCATCGCGAGGTGGTGACACAAAACTATAGGGACTTAATATTTAAGTTAGCCAGCTGCAGCCATTCAAAAGAATGATACGGTAGTTGGTTTTTTTGTTCGAAAAATTTGTACTTCCCCAAAATCTTACAAATTTTCGGATGAATAGTTAATAGGGGACAACTATTACAATCTAAATACTAAGGAGAAAACAATGAAGAAAAGATTATTGTCATTAACTATGGTACTTGCTTTAGTAGCATCGTCGTTTTCGTCGTCACTAGGAATTTTAAATGTGGCTGCCGAAGCAACAACGACAACAACGACAACAACAACTACAACAAGCGAATATCGTAATGTTATGTATTACGGAGACTGGTCTATCTGGGGTGGACAAGGAAACTTCTATCCAGAAGATATGCCAGCTGACATGTACACACACTTAAACTATGCATTTATGGACTTTACAGCAAGTGGTGATTTAGTATTCACTGACACTGATGCTGCAACAGCTGCAAGTTTAGGACAAGATGGAGTAACTTGGGGAGCAGTAAATGCCGGGTTATTACCAGCGTTAACTAGCTTACGTGCAGATAATCCAAATATGAAAATTGGTATATCAGTAGGTGGTTGGTCAAAATCAGGAGACTTTTCAGCAATGGCTGCAGATGATACAGCTCGTGCTAACTTCGTTAGCCAAATTGTTGCTTTCATAGAATATACAGGTATGGACTTTGTGGATATCGATTGGGAATATCCAGCATCAGTAAGAGAGCCAGATCTTGTAGATAACGCAAATGATGAAGGTACTCCAGACGCAACTGAAGCGGATAAAGAAAACTATATTATTTTACTTGAAGATTTAAGAGCAGCTTTAGATGAAGCAGGGGAAGAAACAGGTAAATATTATGAACTTTCAGTAGCGTTGCCAATTGACAGAACTAAATTAGAAAATGGTGTTGATGTTGAGGCAATGTTTGAAATTATTGATTTTGGGAATTTAATGACTTACGATGCAAGAGGTGCTTGGGATGAAACTTCAGGTCATCAAACTGCATTATATGGTAATCCAGAAGATCCAATGTATGAATACGGATATAGTATCGACCAAACAGTTGATTACATGATCGAAAATGGTGCTCCATCAGAGAAATTAGTTATTGGTGCTGCTTTCTATACGCGTGGTTGGGAAACAGTAGCAGATGATGGTGGAATCGAAGAAAATCCAGGTTTATTCGGTACAGCTTCTGCAACTAATTTAGATGCTGATCAAACTGCATCAAAAGGTGCTTCAAATGAAGCTGCTTTAAGTAATGGAGATGGTGGTAGAAATGGTGGGATTTGGTCTTACAATAGTATTGATACATTAAAATCCACTTATACAGGACTTGTCGAATATTGGGATGATGTAGCAAAAGCTCCATATTTATACAATGGAGAAGCATTCTTTACATATGACAATGTTGAATCTATTACAGAAAAAGCAAATTATGTAATTGAAAATAACTTAGGTGGTATGATTTCATGGATGGCATCAAATGATGCAACTACTGATTCAACAGTAAGAGATGAATTAACTACTGCAATTTATGAAGGTTTATATGGAACTGCATCTTTACCAGAAAATGAAATTATTGTTACACCATTAGATATTAGTGTTTCAGTATCAACATATTCTGAATCATGGTCAGGAACTGGTTATGAAATAACTATTACTAACAATGAAGTAGCAGAAGAAACAAATGCAGTATTACAAGCTGTAGAAGCACAAAAAGAAACAATCATGCTTCCAAAATTATATGTTGATACAGGTGGATTAACACTTTCATCAGGTGGTTATGGAGCAGGAACAGTAACAAATGAAGATGGAATTTCTATTGTAGATTTATCATCTGTTTATGACAACAAATTAATTGCACAAGGTGCAAGCATTACAATTCAATTAGCAGTATCAGGTGCTGATGAATTATCAGTAGATGATTTACAATCAATTACGTTAGTACAAAGCACATACACTGGTGGACCAGAAATTAATCCACAAGTAATTTATGGTAGTGATGTACAAACTGAAGAAAATAGTGTACCAGTATTTAGTGGAACTTCTAATAGAACATTAGATTTCGGTACTGAATTTGATATCTTTGAAGGTGTAAGTGCAACTGATAATGAAGATGGAGATTTAACTTCTCAAATCATCGCAGTTGGAAGTGTAGATTCAAACACTGCTGGAACTTATACAATTGCTTATACAGTAACTGATAGCGAAGGTGCTACAGCTACAGCTTCTAGAACTATTACAATCAGAGATGAAGTAGTAGAACCAGAAGTAGAAGAACCAGAAGTAGAAGAAAATACTGCACCAGAATTATCAGGTGTAGCAGATGCAATCATTGTTGATTTTGCTGGATACTTAGATTTATTAGCTGGAGTAAGTGCTAGTGATAAAGAAGATGGTGATTTAACAGATAGTATCGTAGTAACAGGAACAGTAAATACAGCAGTAGCTGGTGATTATGTAATCACTTATACTGTAACTGACTTTGAAGGTTTATCTGCTAGTGCAACATGTGTTGTAACAGTAGAAAAAGAAGAAATTGTTGAACCAGAAGAACCAGAAGTAGAAGAAAATACTGCTCCAGTAATTGCAGGAGTAAAAGATGAAACAGTTGATTATGGTAGTGATTTTGATACATTAGCAGGAGTAAGTGCTAGTGATGAAGAAGACGGTGATTTAACTGATAGTATTAAAGTTGAAGGATCTGTAGATACAAGCAAAGCAGGAGACTATACATTAACTTATAGTGTTACAGATAGCCAAGGAGAAACAGTTTCTATTTCTAAAACTGTTACAGTTCTTGAAGAAGAAGTAACTCCTGAACCAGAAGTAGATGAAGATGATGAAGATGAAGATTCTATTTATGGTGTTGATAACTTAGACTTCGGTGTAGGTGATGGTATCGTATGGGAAACTGGAGTTTTCGCTCCATTTGCTGATATGGGTGCTTGGGTAACTGATGCTGACTATTCAAATAACGGGGCTTTAGATTTAGGTCAAGTTATGGAAGATACAGGAATCAAATACTTTAACTTAGGATTTATTAATGCAGTAGACGGTACAGTTGATGAAAATGGTGTATTAAATTGGGGATTCGGAGCTTACGAAGTATTAAGTGAAGAACACACAGAATCAAATGCACAATATCAAGGAATTAAAGAATCTATTGAAACAGTTCGTGAAAATGGTGGAGATGTTACTATTTCTATCGGTGGACTAAATGAAGCAAACTTCTTCCAAAATACAGATGATTTAGATGTATTAGTAAATACATATGTAGAAATCATTGATGGATTTAATTTAACACGTATCGATTTAGATATCGAAGGTGGAGCACAAGGTTATGAAATGAACGAATTAAATGCAAAAGCTATTGCAATCGTTCAAGAAATGACAGGTGTAGAAGTAGTGTTAACTTTACCAGTATTACCTGAAGGGTTAACAACAAGCTTAGGATTACCAACATTACAAGTTTACTTAGATAATGGTGTTGATATTGAAGCAGTAAATATTATGGCTATGTGTTATGGTGCATCTTATGGTGACTATGCAGATGGATCTATCGCTGCTATTGATTCAACAATGCAACAAATTAAAGATGCTTATGCATCAATCGGACAAACATTAACAGATGAAGAAGCTTACATGAAAGTTGGAGTTACAACTTCAGTTGGATATGAAGGTTCAGCTCATCCAATCTTTACTGTAGAAGATTCACAAACAGTAGTTGATTATGCAGAATTAGTAGGAATTAATTTCGTATCATTCTGGTCTATCAACCGTGATTCTCAAACTCAAAGCAACACAGGAATTTATGAAGCTTATGAACATACAGAAGTATACTTAGGATTCCAAGATGAATCAATTCAACCAGATATCCCAGAAGGTGGAGATGACGAAGAAGAAGATTACAGTGATGCTCCAATCTGGACTAGAGAATTAGAAGCATTAGGATTATATGTTCCAGGATATATCGTTCAACATAACGGAATTGTATATAAACAAGTATTTAGTGGAACATCATGGTATTGTGAACCAGGAACAGATTCTTCAATTTGGTTACAAATTGCAGTTCTTGATGGAACAGAAGAACCAGAAGTAGAAGAACCAGAAGTAGAAGAAAATACTGCACCAGAATTATCAGGTGTAGCAGATGCAATCATTGTTGATTTTGCTGGATTCTTAGACTTATTAGCAGGAGTAAGTGCTAGTGATAAAGAAGATGGTGATTTAACAGCTAGTATCGTAGTAACAGGAACAGTAAATACAGCAGTAGCTGGTGATTATGTAATCACTTATACTGTAACTGACTCAGAAGGTTTATCTGCTAGTGCAACATGTGTTGTAACAGTAGAAAAAGAAGAAATCGTTGAACCAGAAGTAGAAGAAAATACTGCACCAGAATTATCAGGTGTGGCAGATGCAATCGTTGTTGATTTTGCTGGATACTTAGATTTATTAGCAGGAGTAAGTGCTAGTGATAAAGAAGATGGTGATTTAACAGCTAGTATCGTAGTAACAGGAACAGTAAATACAGCAGTAGCTGGTGATTATGTAATCACTTATACTGTAACTGACTCAGAAGGTTTATCTGCTAGTGCAACATGTGTTGTAACAGTAGAAAAAGAAGAAATCGTTGAACCAGAAGAACCAGAAGTAGAAGAACCTGAATTACCAGAAGTTGAAGGGGAATATGACACTTGGACTAGAGAAGATGAAGCAACTGGAGCATACACTTCAGGAACATTTGTAACATACAAAGGTGTGGTTTATGAACAAGTTTCATCAGCTACAGCTTGGTGGTGTGAACCAGGAACTAATTCTTCAGTATGGCAAGAAGTAGGAAGCGATGATTCTTACGAAGCTCCAGCTCCAGAAGAATGGACTAGAGATATTGAAGCAACAGGTGCTTATTCATCAGGAACAGTTGTTACATATTATGGAAATACATATGAACAAGTATCATCAGGTGTATCTTGGTGGTGTGAACCAGGAACGAATAATGCAGTTTGGCAATTAGTAAATTAATAAAAACAATTATTAATATTGTAATAAATAATTTATAAATAAAAAGTAGACATGAATGGATATAATTAATATATCGATAAAGTGTCTACTTTTTTATTTAATAGTGAATATTTGTAAAATAGTAAATCATGGTTAAACTGACGAAAAACAGTGTAATTTATTGACATTAAAACAAGAACTCGGTATACTTTGATAGACATATGTTAGCTATAGCTAACTATAAAAAAGGAGAAAAAGATGGTTAAAATCGATATAATTTCTGGCTTTTTAGGAGCTGGAAAAACAACATTTATAAAAAAACTTATTAAAGAAGCATTTCAAGGAGAAAAAATAGTTCTTATTGAAAATGAATTTGGAGAGATTGGTGTAGATAGTGGTTTTTTACAAGATGCTGGAATTGAAATAAAGGAAATGAATTCAGGTTGTATTTGTTGTTCTTTAGTTGGAGATTTTGAAGCATCTTTAAAAGAAGTAATTACTACATATAAACCAGAAAGAATCATAATTGAACCTTCAGGAGTAGGAAAATTATCAGATATTGAACAAGCAGTTCAAACTATTTGTAACAATGAAAATAATGTAAAATTAAATAATAAAATAACAGTTGTAAATGCCCAAAAAGCATCTATGTATGCAAAGAACTTTGGAGAATTCTTTATTAACCAAGTAGAATATGCTGATGCTGTTGTATTAAGTAGAACAACAAACATAGATGAGAAAAAGTTAAATAAAGCAATCGAATTAATAGAACAATATAATAATGTAGCAACAAAAATGACAACACCTTGGGATAAACTAGATGGTAAAGAAATATTAATGAATATAGAAAATCAACATCAATTAGAGGAGTCCTTATTAAATGAAGTGAACGAACATCATCATGTTCATAGCGAATGTGGTTGTGATAGTCATCAACATGTCCATAGTGAATGTGGTTGTGGTTGTGGTGGACATCATGAGGCTAACGATGTTTTTACAAGTTGGGGAATTGAAACAGCAAACAAATATACAGAAGATCAAATCGCTACTTTTTTACAAGAGCTAGAAGAAGAACATATGTATGGAGCTATTTTACGTGCTAAAGGAATGCTTGAATGTAGTGATAATAAGTGGATTTATTTTGATTATGTTCCTGGAGAAGCACAAACACGTGAAGGAAGTATTTGTACAATAGGAAAGATTTGTGTTATTGGGACACAATTAAATGATAGTAACTTAAAAAAATTATTTGAAAAAACAGAGGTATAAAAAGGAAATGTGGAATAAAAAAAAGACATATATTGTTAATGGATTTTTAGAGAGTGGAAAAACAGAGTTTATTAAATATACGCTAAGTCAACCTTATTTTAAAAAGAGATCAAAAATATTAGTTATTCTTTGTGAAGATGGGGAAACAACAATAGAAAAAGAGTTCTTAAAAGAAAATAGAGTTATTTTAGAAGTAATAGATAATCAAGAAGATTTTACGGTAGAGAAGTTAAAAGAATTAGATAAGAAACATAATTTTAAAAGAATTATGATTGAATATAATGGAATGTGGGATCATAAGAATATTGAGTTACCTGAATCATGGGTTCTAGAACAACAAATAAGCATATTAGATACTTCTACTTTTCAAATGTACTTTAATAATATGAAGTCGATAATAGGAGATATGGTTCGTAATTCAGAACTAGTAATATTTAATCGAGCTAATCAATCAAATGAACTTTCTGTTATCAAAAGAAATATAAAAATATTGAATCCTACAACAGATATTGTATTTGAAGCAAATGGGGCTGAAATACCAGTTATGTTAGAAGAAGAATTACCATATGATATTGATGCACCTAATCTAACAATAACAGAAGAAACATATGGAGCATGGTTTTTAGATACATTAGATAATACGAAAAGATATATAGGAAAAGAAGTGAAGTTTATTGCTAAGGTATTAAAAAAAGAAGATTTACCTAATGATTATTTTGTTCCAATCCGTGTTATGATGACATGTTGCGAAGATGATCTATCATCATTTGGATTTGTTTGTCAATATGAGAATGCAAAAACATTAAATGAAAATACATGGGTAGAATTAACCGCAATTATGGATGAAGGTGTATGGCCTAACTGTGGAGAATTAGGACCTATTTTACATGCTATTACAGTACAAGAAGTAGAAACACCAGAAAATGAAATTATTATTTTTAATTAGAAAAACAAAACGATATGACAAGCATATCGTTTTTATGTACTAAATTTTGTATTATTTTTTAGTAGTACTACCAAAACCACCATCTCTTATTTCATTAGTATCATCGTCTTCTACGATACCAAATGCCATAAAGATTCCTTGAGCAAATCCTTCTCCTGCTTGTAAGTCTACTGTTTTATTTTCATTAGAATCATTTGTTATTTTAATAAAAATATGACCTTCATTACTACTATTGAAATAATCACTATCAATAATACCTACTGTATTATTTAACTGTAAACGGAATTTAAATCCTAATCCACTTCTTGGATAAACAGATAATACCCAACCATTATTAATAGAACAACGAATACCTGTTGGTATTTTAATTGTTTCATTTGGTTTTAAAGTAAAGGCAATAGGAGTATAAAAATCATATCCTGCTGAACCAATAGTTGCTCTTTTAGGTAATTGAATAGTTTCATAAATAGATTTTGTTTCTTCTAATGAATATTGATTAAATGAATCCATGAAATCATTTGTAAACTGTTCTAATGATACTTTGTAAAACTTTGCTATTTTTTGCATATAAATCCTCCTTTAATAAAGCTATTATAACAAGAATAAAACAAAACAAAAAGACCTTGCGGTCTTTTAATCATGTAAAATAATAATATTTGAATTCATTGATGATTGAACATCAATAACTCTTTGATTACTAGATCCCTTCCAATGTAATTTAGGATCTAATAATGCTAATTCAAATTTCCCATCAACAATAACATCAAGGTATTGAATCAATTCAATATCACGAATATCTTCAAAAACAAAACCAGTATATAACCAAATTGTTTTAGTAGGAAACTTTTCTTTTATTTCTTTTATTAAATCATGAACTTCATTCAATAATTGTGGGTGAAGTGGATCTCCGCCACTTAATGTAATACCAGAAATATAATCTTGGCTTAAATAATCAAATAATTCTTGTTTGGCAGCATCATCAAAGGCAATACCACCATGAATATCCCATGTTTGAGGATTTTGACAACCTTGGCAACGATGTGTACAACCAGCTAACCATAGCACTACTCTTAATCCTTCACCATTTAACATATCGGCATGTGTTATATTATGATAATTCATTACATTGACTTCCTATCTTTAATTTCATCCATTTTAGCATTATTTAAACGAGTATCACCCTTTACTCTAGAATAAGATAAATATCCATTCATACGATCAATCTTAGTTAAATTTGCACTACCACAAACAGGACAAACATCCATATTTAACTCTTCATGACCACAATCATCACAATAAGATAAAGCTAAATTAACACCTTCATATAAACCTTTTTTCATCGCTCTTTTTAATAAAGTACGGAAAGCTTCTTTATTATAATCAATAGAATATTTTACATATTGGATTTTACCACCATTACATAAATCCCAGAAACGATTTTCTAAATCTTGTTTATCTACTGTTAAGATATCTTCACTAACATGACAATGGAAACTATTAGAAACATAAGAACGATCACTTACATTTTCAATAACACCATATTTATTTCTAAATTGAGTTATTTGTAAACCACATAAACTCTCTGCTGGAGTTCCATAAATAGCATACAAATTACCATCTTCTTCTTTAAACTCATTAATCTTTTTATTAATATATCCTAATACTTCTAAAGAGAAAGAACCATCCTCTACTAAAGATTTTTTATGATGCAATTGTTCCAACTCATTTAAAGCAGTAATCCCAAAAGATGCAGTAGCACTCTTTAATAAAGGCTTAATCTTATCATGAATACCCAAAGTACCACCATAGAATCCACCTTCACAATAGGCTAGTGGATTAATAGATGCCTTCATTTCTCCAATATAATCATAAGTACGAATATGTAACTTACGGATTAATTGTAAATAATAATCTAATACTTCATAGAAAGGAACACTTTCCTTTTGTGCTTTTGCATAAATCATCGGTAAATGTAAAGAAATAGCACCAATATTAAATCTACCTACAAACACAGGAGAATCATTATCATCAGCTGGATACATTCCACCTTTTTCATACCAAGGAGATAAAAAAGCTCGACATCCCATTGGAGAAATAACTTTCCCATATTTTTTATACATACTTGCAACATATCCATCACCAGTTAAACTTAACCAATCAGGATACATACATTTACTAGAACATTCTACCCCAGCATCAAATAATGATTCCAATGGCTTACCAGCTCCATGTAATTCTTCATCATATAAGAATACAATTTTAGGGAACAATACAGGTTTTTTATTTCCTTTTTTCCCTTGACCGATTCTTCTAGTTTTTAACATTTCTATCGTAGCCATTTGACACCATTCACTAGTACCAGTAGCTATTGTAACAGTAATAAATGGATAGTCACCACGACTAGAAGCTACCGTATTAAACTTATATTCCCATCCTTGATATCCTTGATGGAAATCATTTTCTAAATCAGCAATTGCAACATCATGTGCTTTTTGAGGATCTAACCCTAAACTAGTATATTTAGAAATATACATATCATATGATTTTTGAGCATAAGGTTCTAATAACAAATCAACACTAGGTACAGTAAATCCACCATATTGTTGGCTTGCAGCCGACAATACAATATCTCCAATAACATCAAATGCAACATCTAATGTCTTTGGTTCATTGTACCAAAGATTACCCATTTCAAAACCACCTTTTAATACATTAGCAACATCAAATAAACAACAGTTCATTGTATCACGTCTAGCAGACATATCATGGATATAAATATATCCATCTCTAGCTGCTTGTAGTTCTTCTGTAGTTAAGAAAAACTTTTGATACAAAGACTTATTTAGTTCATTAAAAATCAAGCTTCTTTTTGTAGAAACTAAGGCACTATCGGTATTACTATTTTCTTTATCACCAATATACATAATGCTTTGTGATTTTTTATAAACATCATCTAACATATGAACAAAATCTTGTTTATAGTTACGGTAATCACGGTAGCTTTTTGCTACTCTAGGATTCACTTTATCCAAAGCACCTTCCACCATATTATGCATTTGAGCAATTGTAATTCCATCAGGATACTGATTAGCATTTTCAATAACAAAAGCACAAATTTGATCCACTTCTCCGTCTTTAAAATTATATAGACATCTTGTAGCGGACTTGTTTATAGCGACAACTACTTTTTCAATATTAAATTCTTCAATTGTATTATCTTTTTTAATTACATACATAAATATTCCCTCACTTTATATCTATAAGTATAGGTAACCAACAACCAAAAGTAAAGGGATTTGTTCTATCAAAATGTGGAAATATTCTATATATTATCGCTCTAATATGCTATACTTAAAAGAGCCTAAAGGGAAAACATAGATAATATATATAATAAGGAGATTAGTATGACAAAAGTAATAGCAATAACAAATCAAAAAGGTGGAGTAGGAAAAACAACAACAAGTGTAAATTTATCTGTAGCACTTGCAAAAAAGAAATTCAAAGTGTTGTTAGTAGACATGGATCCTCAAGCAAATGCAACACAAGGTATCGGTATAGAGAGAAATGATCTTGAAAGAACTACTTATGATTGTTTAGTGGATCAAGAATCTTTTAAAAATGTTATTATTCCTACTTATGCAACTGGTGTAGATATATCACCTGCTAGTATTGATTTAGCAGGAGCAGATTTAGACTTATCAAAAGTATCAGAAGGACGTGAACAACGTTTAAAAGATGCTTTAGAAGAAGTGAAACAAGATTATGATTTTGTAATTATTGACTGTCCACCAGCATTAGGATTATTAAATACAAATGCATTAACTGCATGTGATTCTGTATTAATCCCTGTTCAATGTGAATATTATGCCTTAGAAGGGTTAACACAATTATTAAATACAATTCTTTTAACACAAAATGTATTTAACCCATCTCTTGCAATAGAAGGAGTTCTTTTAACTATGTTAGATCAAAGAACGAACTTAGGATTAGAAGTATCACAAGAAGTACGTAAATACTTTAAAGAAAAAGTATATAAAACAATTATTCCAAGAAACATTAAATTATCGGAAGCACCATCTGCAGGACTTGCTATTATGGATTATGATGCAAACTCAGAAGGAGCAAAAGCATATAAAAGTTTAGCAAAGGAAATTATAGACGCAAATGGCAACTAATAAAAATAAGAAACTAGGAAAAGGGTTAGATAGTATGGGTGTAAATAGTATTTTTGGAGCTGATGTTGCTACATTAATTAATAACATTGAAAATAATGCCTCTGCATCAATGCAAGAAAAAATAGCGTTAGATAAAATCAGACCGAATCCTTACCAACCAAGAAAAGTATTTGATAAAGAAGCTTTACAAGAATTAGCGGTTTCAATAGAACAACATGGAGTATTCCAACCAGTAATTTTAAAGAAATCAGTACAAGGATATGAAATAGTTGCAGGAGAAAGAAGATGTCGTGCAGCTAAACTAGCGAAACTAACAGAAGTACCAGCTATCATTGTAGAATTTAGTGATGAACAAATGATGGAAGTAGCACTATTAGAAAATATTCAAAGAGAAAACCTAAATGCAATAGAAGAAGCACAAGCTTATCAAACAATGATGGAAAAGCTATCTTTAACTCAAGAAGCATTAGGAAAACGTATTGGTAAATCAAGATCTTATATTGCAAATACATTAAGATTATTAACATTACCTCAAGAAATACAAGATTTTGTATTAGCTGGTAAGTTATCAATGGGACATGCCCGTTGTTTAATCACATTAGAAAAAGAAAAAGCAGTACAATTAGCGAATCGTTGTGTAGAAGAAAAGTTATCGGTACGTGATATTGAAAATATTGTAAAAGGGATAGAGTTAGGTAATAGTCGTAAAGACAAACCTAAAAAAGAAGTAAACCCAGAATTTACATATGTAGAACATCTTTTAAGAAAAAAATATCGTACGAAAATAGCAGTAGATGAAAAAACAGTTACTATTAAGTATAATAGTAAAGAAGATTTGAATCGAATTTTGGAAATCATGGGAGTAATAGAAGAAAGTTAATAAACTTTCTTTTTTTTGTGTGATAATGCCAAGAATATTGAATTAATTTGTCAAATCATGTATGATAAAAGGGATTATGAAGGGGTGATAAATTTGAAAATTAGAAAACAACTTATAACAATAACAACGTTAGTAGTAGCTATTTGTGTTTTAATCAATTATGTGGGTGTTGATACACAAGCAGACTATGACGATGACGTATTCACGGATTTCATTGCAATGGATGAAGAAGGAAATATTGTTGTATATTCACAAGAAGAAATAGAAACCCCAGATGAAGAGGCGATAGCCGAAATAGAAGTAGAAGTAGTAGAAGAGACAGTAGGTAGCACTTTGGTAGAAGTAGTTGTTAATGCAATAGCAAATATTTTCAGTTTACCAAACATAGAAATAAGTGCATCGGATGATTCTATCGAGTATGCAGTAGTTCGTTTTGGAACTTCAGGTACAACGACTTATACTAACTATGACACAGGAACTTCAGGATATACTTATGGTGGGAGTGCACCAGATGCAGCCTATTTAGGAACAACTTCTGATGGATATGTTATATTCAAACAAGGTGGAGTAACTGGTAAAGTAAAAGCGTCGGCTGTAACAATTATTGAATATGATGATTTTGTTGAAGCAGGATATGTTACAAGTATTTATACTTGTATAAATGGAAATATTTATCATAAAATTACAACGAATCTTACAAGTTATGCATCTACTCAAATAGTTGGATATCAACAAGAATATATGGAAGATGGAGTAACGTATTATAGTTATGATGGACATTATTTTTATACATCTTATACAGATATGATTGATGATTATGTAGCTGGAACGACAAGTAAAGCAATTAATCCAAGTGATCCATATTATAGCTATTATCAATATTTATCACATCGAAGTACAACGAACTTTACAGAAGAACAAATTGAAGGTTATATTCAATCTAAAACAACAAGCAGTTCTTTAATGTATGATTTAGCAGGAACCTTTGTTGAAGAAGGAGAAACATATGGAACAAACGCTATTCTTATGTTAGGGGTGGCAATCAACGAAAGTGCTTGGGGTACTAGTAATATCGCCATGAATACCAATAACTTATTTGGACATTCTGCATATGACTCAGATCCATCAGGAAGTGCTAGTAAGTATTCTTCAGCAGCCTATAGTGTGTATGTCCATGCCTATAGTTTCTTATCGAAAGGCTATCTATATGGAGATGATTATAGATATTTTGGACCACATTTAGGGGATAAACAAAGTGGGATTAATGTTAAATATGCATCTGATCCATACTGGGGTGAAAAAGCAGCAGCACATGGATATTTAATAGAGAATATGTATAGTGATGAAATTTATGATTATAATAGTGAAATTATTGGGATAGTAGATGATGTTGTTAAAATTTATGCAGATACAAGTTTAAGTAGTGATTATATGTATACTACATCTAATAATTATGATGATGTAGATGATATGGCAATGCTTATCATTGAAGAAGTGGTTGGAGAAACGGTAGACGGAAGTAATGTTTGGTATAAAATACAAACAGATATTCCTTTAAATTCGACACGTACAGATGCAGCAACAAAGACAACAGTCTATAATTTTGATAGAGATTATGGATATGTGCATTCTAGTGAGTTTGATTACATATCGGATGGGGATTTACCAGTAGTAGTATATTTAGCAGGAGATGTTAACATGGATGGATCAAGAACGTCCATGGACTATATGTTGATAAAGAGTCATATCTTAGGTAAAACAACATTAAGTGGTACGTCATTAATAATAGCAGATGTAAATGAAGATGGAGTTTTAACATCAATGGACTATATGTTGATTAAAAGCCATATCTTAGGTAAAACAAACCTAGATGAATAGGAGAGAAAAAATGAATAAAATTCTAAAAATAATGCTGTCATCATTTATATGTTTAGCAGTTTTAGTAGGAAATGTAAAAACAAGTGAAGCAGCCTCGTTTAGTATAAGCGGGTCATCATCCGTAACATCCGGTGGGACAACGACAGTTACTATCACAGCTTCAGGAGGAACGGGTGTATTTAATGCATCTATTACTGGAGGAACATTTACTGGAATATCAAGTTCTAGTAGTGGTAGTTACTCAAGCACTAGTGCTACATTGATGTTGGATTCAACATCAATATCTTTAACAGTCAAAGCAGGAACGTCAGGGGATATAAAGGTAACTGTTTCTTGTTCTAACTTTACAAGTGACGACTTAGAGAGTGTTACTCTTTCATCGAAAAGTAAAACGATATCAATAACTAGTTCATCAAGCAGTTCTAGTAGTTCATCTAGCAGTTCTTCAAGCAGTTCTAGTAGTTCATCAAGCAGTTCATCAAGTAGTTCTACAACAACTGTTACTAAATCATCAGTAAATACACTTAGTGCATTATCAATCGATGGAGTAGATTTATCTCCTACATTTGATAGTTCTACTGTTAGCTACAAAGCAACAGTATTAGATACAGATAGTATTAAAATTAGTGCTACTGCAAAAGATGATGAAGCGACAGTAAGTGGAACAGGTACAAAAGACTTATCACTTGGAAGTAATGAGTTTAAAGTAGTTTGTACTGCAGAAAATGGATCAACGAAAACATATATTATTACAGTATTTAAAGATGAGAGTCCAAGTGTTTATATGGATGTAGATGGATCTTCTCTAGGAGTAGTGAAGTATACAGAGGATGTAGCTATCCCTGATGGGTTTGAAGAAACGACAGTAACTTATGGAGAAGAAGAAATAATTGCTTGGCAAAATAATCAATTAGGATTGACTATTGTTTATCTTATTGATGAAGATGGTGAATCTAGTTTATATTGTTATGAAGATGGAGAAATCTCAACATTTAAACAAGTTGCTATTTTAGGTAAAAATCTTTATGAAGTAGAATTATTAGATACGGATAGAGATGGATTTGTTTATCAAGAAGTAGAGATTGATGGTGCTACTGTTATGGGGTGGGCATTTGAAGATACTTCTTTTGAAGGATATTATGTTGTAGAGTTAATGGATGATACAGGAGCTATGGTTACCTATTTGTATGATTCAGTAAGTAATTCCATGATTTTATACCCTGAAAGCATGATGACAATTTCAGCAGATAATTATGAAGCAGAAATAGTAGCTATGGAAGAAGAAGCAAATACGAATTTTATGATTGCTAGTGGAGTTGCTGTTACGACAACTGTTTCTACTGCAGGATTAGGAATTTGGAATTTCTTAAGATTTAGAAAAGCAAAAATAGTATAATCAAAGCACTTCTTAGGAAGTGCTTTATTTTTGTTAAAACATGTTTCTATCGGTTGCAAATGTGTGAAAAAAAAGACATAATAAGAAAGTAAGAAAAAAACTTGCATTAATGGGGTATATTTACTATAATAGATAAGGTTTGTGTCTTCAAACAAATCAGAACGGAGAATAATATGGAATCGAATTATGATGTTATTGTCGTAGGTGCAGGACCTGCCGGAATTATGGCTTGTTATGAGTTGTTTTTAAAAAGCCCAGAAAGTAAAGTATTGTTAATTGATAAAGGATTAGATGTAATGTATCGTACATGTCCTATTAAGGAAAAAAAGATTACTGCTTGTCCAATTATTAAAAATAATGAACCAGGATGTTTACCTGCTTGTTCTATTACTGCTGGATTTGGTGGTGCTGGGGCATACTCAGATGGAAAATTCAATATTACTAGTGAGTTCGGTGGTTGGTTAACGGACTATTTAGATAATCAAGAAGTAGAAGATGTAATTAGTTATGTAGATGAATTGTATTTAAAACACGGGGCTACTAAAAAGATTACAGATCCTACTACTAATAAAATAAAAGAAATTGAGCATAGAGGATATGCTGTTGGATTAAAGTTACTTCGTGCTAAAGTAAGACACTTAGGAACAGAAGAAAATTTACGTATTATGACTGAAATGTCAAATGAATTAAAAGAACATATTGATATGTCTTTTAAAACAACAGTAGATGAATTGATTGTTGAAAACAATCAATTAAAAGGTATTCTTTTAGCAAATGGAAAAGAGATATTTGCTAGTAGTGTAATATTAGCACCAGGAAGAGATGGTTCTGCATGGTTAACAAAAGTATTAAAGAAATACAATGTAGAATTATATAATAATCAAGTAGATATTGGTGTACGTGTAGAAACAAGTAATATTGTAATGGAAGAAATTAATACTCATTTATATGAAGGAAAATTTGTTTATAATACAAGTGTTGGAACAAGAGTTCGTACTTTCTGTTCAAATCCTTCTGGTCATGTTGTAGTTGAAAACCATTCAGGAACAATGCTTGCTAACGGACATGCTTATCATGATCCAAAATTAGGAAGTCCAAATACAAACTTTGCATTATTAGTATCTCATACTTTTAGTGAACCATTTAATGAACCAAATGAATTTGCACATGAAGTTAGTAGATTAGCTAATAAACTATCAAATGGTAGTGTAATTGTACAAAGATATGGAGATATTAAAAAAGGAAGACGTACTACTTCAAAAAGATTAAAAGAAGGGTATACAATACCTACATTAAGTTCTGCAGTACCAGGGGATTTAGGGTTAGTACTTCCTTATAATACAATGACTTCTATTGTAGAAATGATAGAAGCATTAGATCATGTAACACCAGGTATTGCAAATGAACATACTTTACTTTATGGAGTAGAAGCAAAATTCTATTCTGCTAGACCTAAGGTAAGGGAAGGGTTTATGAGTGAGATTGATAATTTATATGTAGCTGGAGATGGAGCAGGATTAACAAGAGGTTTGGCACAAGCTGGAGCGAATGGAGTTCTTGTTGCAAGACATATTATAGAAAATAAAAAAGACAAATAATTGTCTTTTTTATTATCCTATTGAAAAGATATTAGAAAACTATGTTTATAAGAGTGCTTGCAAACATGGTTTTTTTCAGTTAAAGTAGAAGAAGGAGAGAAAGCTATGGATAATGAAAAAGTATTTAATTGTAATATGGAATTAACATTAGATATTATTGGTGGTAAATGGAAACCGATACTAATCTTTCATATCGGAAATATTGGTACAGTACGCTATGGGGAATTAAAAAGATTAGTGCCAGGAATCAGTGAACGAGTGTTATCGAGAGAGTTGCGTGCATTAGAGAATCAAAATATTATTAACAGAAAAGTATATCAAGAAAAAATATTAAGAGTAGAATATTCTTTGACAAGTGTTGGCAATGAAGTGTTACCTGTTTTAAATGCCTTAACAAAATGGGGCGATAAATATAATAAAAAATATAAGTATGCAAAAATTATATGTGAGTAAATAAATCCTGTGAAAACAGGATTTTTATACGGACAAATTTGTCCCCACTGACAAAAATATCCATAATTGTTTCTTTTAAATAGTTAGTTATAATATTCTTATCAGTGACCATACTGATAAATAGAAAGAACAAATGGAGGTCCAAAGATGGATATTATTCAAACACTACAAACACGTTATAGCACGAAAGAATTCGATGCTTCAAAAAAATT